>NZ_AKIF01000181.1 GCF_000269905.1 Alkalibacillus haloalkaliphilus C5 | reverse complement strand
CACGAAAATTTATCAGCGCTCAGCCTCAACTTATCAGCGCTCACAAATCACCAATCTCCCCAAAAACATTCATATTCCCTCAACCCATGCATATAATTTCACCGAATAAAAACTCATCACCCGCTTGTTTAAATCGCTTTCTGCAAATCACGTTTGTGTATCATATTCCTTTAGTGCAGTGAATAAAATGTACTATCTACACCTTAAGAGTGAACATCTCAGGAGGCGAGTGATTTGCACGATTACATCAAAGAGAGAACGATCAAGATTGCTGAGCATTTATTGGATTCGCGTAATACCGTTCGCGCGATTGCAAAAGAGTTTGGTGTTTCAAAAAGTACGGTCCATAAAGATCTCACCGAACGCTTACCGGACATTAATCCCGCCTTAGCAAAGGAAGTTAAAGAAGTGCTTGACTACCACAAGTCAATAAGGCATCTGAGAGGTGGTGAGGCGACGAAAAAGAAGTACAGAGAGAAAAGTGGAGTTTAAATAATTGTACGAACTAATTGTCTGTCACGATACGTACGCAAGACTGTACATATAGGGAACCTCCCTAATCACGTGACAGGCAATTTTTATTTTTAATCAAACGTTTGATTGATACAACAAAATTTGATCATACACCATCTCCCCATTAGGATCATGCCACTCTAATATCACATATATTTGCCAAATATCATCTACTGTAACTGGCTCGCCATCTACATTGTAAAAATACCCACCAAGTTGTGTCTCACCCATTTTAAACTCATCGATCTCAATTTTATTACTATCTTTCATATGAACGGAGGAAGTTGAGACCGTCTGTTGCTCACCATTAACATTCGCCATAACAGTATAATAAAAATAATCCGTTTCACTGTAATTATCTTTGAATGATAGAACACCATCACCAGCGATTAACTGCATCGGCTCAATCGCAAGTTTATAGTTGGACAAGCTCCAAAATTCACTTTCACCGCTCAGTTCAAAAGATACAGGTTGTCCTTCACGAATATCGTTACGCTCATCATTCACCATTAACAATAAAGCAACCGTTAGTAAGCTGAAAAATACGACGACGCCGAGATTTAACAAGACTTTTCCCATTCGAACACCCCCTATGGACAACTCTATTAATATATAATCAAAAACAATGTTAAACATGACAAAAACTAGTTGAACTTAACGTTAACGTAAATGGTAAACTATAAATATAAGAAAATTCCGACAACAAAAGGGGGTGCGGTCAATGTCCCACTATTCGATCTCTGAGCTTGCTGCACAATTTAACGTTTCAACTAGAACGATTCGTTACTATGAAGAAGTCGGGTTACTACAACCGAAGCGGAACAAGAGCGGTCATAGGCAATTTACGAAAAAAGAAATGACCCAATTACAGCTCATTTTTCGTGGCAAAAAATATGGCTTCAATTTAGATGAAATAAAAGAAATGGTTCTCTTATTCGAAGAAGATCCTACTGGAAAAGAACAGCTTAAGCGTACGATCGAATATGGAGAGGACAAAATTCATGAAGTATCAAAACGCATTCAAGAGCTTGAACAAATGAAAAATGAGATGGAACAGTTTTTGCAAGTGTTTCAAGATGAGTTAAACAAATTAGAGGAGGAATAATGATGAATATTTCTGAACTGTTAGCTTATCAATCACGAAAGGACCCAAACCATGAAGCATTAGTATCACCATATGGGCGTTTGTCTTACGGAGAGTGGAATGACCAAGTTAATCGCATTGCTAATAGATTAAAAGAATTAGGGTTTAAAGAAGGGAACAAACTCGTCATTCATATGCCTAATGTGACGGAGTTTATGACGTTGTATGTCGCAGTATTAAGATTAAAGGGAATTGTCATCCCAATTAACGCCAAGCTAACGCAGCAGGAGATTCAGTATATTCTAGACCATAGTGAAGCGCAGTTTTTTGCAACACACGAGCTGTTATTTGATCATTCACAAAAACTAACTGAATCAAATGACTTAACGTTTATTAAAACAGGTGAAGCACAAGGTGACTGGTTATCTTTTAATACGTTATTACAAGGTGACGCTACACCTGTTCATTGTGATGCGACAGAAGATGATGAAGCATCTATTTTATACACGTCAGGCACAACGGGTAATCCTAAAGGTGTTTTATTTACGCACCGCAACATTTTAACGGTTGCGACGATGATTTGTATTGAAATGCCGATGAATAAACAAAGCCGCGTGCTCCACATGATGCCATTAAGTCACTCAGCGCCACTGCACTTATTTATGGTCGCGGGCTTATACGTTGGTGCAACACACGTCTTAGCCCCAACATTCACACCAGACTTACTTCTCGACATGGTATCAAAAGAAAAAGTAACCCACTTCTTCGGTGCGCCCGTTGCCTACTTAATGACAGCGAAGCACCCTGACATTGAACAGTATGACTTATCTTCAATGGAATACTGGGTGTATGGTGGAGCTCCCCTAGGAACTAATGAAGTAAATCTCGTAAAAGAGAAGTTCAAAACAGACAGCCTCGTCTGCGTATATGGACTAACCGAAGCCGGTCCAAACGGTACTCTACTAAAATCTGAAGAACACGGAGACAAGTCTGGTAGTATCGGTCAAAGGGCGGCACTAAATTGCGAGATTCGTCTCGTCGATGAAAGTGGCCAAGACGTCGCTCAAGGTAGGACAG
Organism: Alkalibacillus haloalkaliphilus C5; assembly: GCF_000269905.1. Lineage (GTDB taxonomy): Bacteria > Bacillota > Bacilli > Bacillales > Alkalibacillaceae > Alkalibacillus > Alkalibacillus haloalkaliphilus_A. The sequence goes on along the minus strand of NZ_AKIF01000181.1, from coordinate 2,323 downwards.
GTGAAATTATTTTACGTGGTGAAGGGACGATGAAAAGCTACTACAAAGCACCTGACAAGACGACTGAAACGCTTAAAGACGGTTGGCTGTATACAGGCGATATTGCGATTCAAGATGAAGATGGCTATTTCTGGGTCATTGACCGTAAGAAAGACGTTATTATTTCTGGTGGTGTCAACATTTTCCCAACAGAAGTTGAAAAAGTAATCATGCAACACGAAGCGGTTGAAGATGTCGCGATTGTCGGAATCCCTCATGAAGAATGGGGCGAGACGGCAAAAGCATTTGTTGTATTAAATAAAGAGCTCTCTAACTTAGAAGAAGAGATCAAATCATTTTTACAAGACAAAATCGCAAGCTATAAAATTCCACGAGTTTACGAACAAGTGGAAGCGCTACCACGTAATGCAACAGGAAAACTACTGCGTAACGAACTACGCGAACGTCAGGAGGCATCCATGTGAGTAAAAACTTTTACACAAATGACCCATTACTGCAAAAATTATTAAAAAAACATTTACCCGCCCATTTTTACGACTATGCCGATGAGCAATTGACGAAATTCGGTGAACGTGTTGCAACAGACATTGATGAGCGCGCTATTCACACAGATCGAGAAGGGCAACCAAGACTTATCAAATACAATAAAATGGGTGAAGAAGTCAATAAAGTGTGGGTTAATGAAGGATATCTTGAAACCGTTAAAGAAACGTATGAAACTGGAATTGTCGGCTACGTTCATAAAGACATTCCAGAGTTAGGCCATGCAGGTAATTACATTTACTCTTATGCGCAAGGGTATGTGTTGTCACAGTCTGAGGCTGGCTTTTACTGTCCAGTTACTTTAACGATGGCAACTGCCTATTTAATTGATCATTATGCTGATGATGAGTTGAAGGAACGCTTTTTACCACATGTATTGGCTACTGGTGATACTGAACTGTATGAAGGAGCAACGTTTTTAACCGAGCGCCAAGGCGGATCAGATGTCGGGGCTAATGTCGTTGAAGCGGTTGAGGAAAGTGATCATTACCGTTTATATGGCGAAAAATATTTTGCGAGCAACAGCGGCATGTGCGGGGTTGCGATGGTGCTTGCCCGAATGGAAGGAACACCAGAAGGGTCACGCGGCTTAAGCTTGTTTTTAGTGCCATGGGAAGAGAATCGGGCTGACAACAAATTATCGATCCGTCGGTTAAAAGATAAACTCGGTGTTCGAGCGGTGCCATCAGCAGAAGTTGAGTTCCACGGTGCCAAAGCCTACTTAGTCGGTGATGCATCTCACGGGTTCAAATACATGATGGAAGCTCTAAATCTTTCTCGCGTCTGTAACGCTGTTGCCTCTCTTGGCATTATGCGAAGAGCTTATACAGAAGCACGAGATTATGCTTTTAATCGCGATGCCTTTGGAGAAAAGTTAGCAAACTACCCTATGGTCCAAGAAACGCTCACACACTTGGCGACGAAGTTAGAAGTTGAAATGACAGCAACTTTTAACCTCATCGAACAATTTGACCAAGTGATGGCTAAACATTCGCAAGCGACTGACGATGATAAAGCGATGCTACGTTTACACATCGCCCTTTTAAAAAAAGAAACAGCAGAACAAGCAATTGACTTCTCACACGAAGCAATCGAAATGCATGGCGGTAACGGGTACATCGAAGACTTCGTCACCCCACGACTGCTTCGTGATGCACAAGTGCTCACCGTTTGGGAAGGGACAGCGAATATTTTAGGGCTTGAAGTATTGCGTTTGATCAATAAGTTCAACGTCCATGAACTATTTTTACGCGACATTAATGAGCGAATCCACCGTTTATCAGACCGAGTGACGCCATTAGCTGCACCTGTTAAAGTGGCCATAAACGACCTTATGGCGATGCTTGCACAACTTAACGAATCAGACGAACAAACGATGCTCATGCACCCTAAACGTGTCGCTAACTTAATGACGCAAATATTAGAAGGAGTGACAGCATTAGAGATGGCAGAAGAAGATGAACGTTCTTATGATGTTTGTGAAGTGTTTTTAGAACAAACATTCAATAGAGAGAACAACGTCACAGACTTACCGTTAAAACATTTTAAATCAATCGTACAAGAAGAAAACCTACAACCTAACGAATCATAACCAAATCCACCGTCAAACCCTGGCGGTGGATTTTGCTTGGGGGAGTAATTAGGGTTTAACGGTCCTTATTTTTTAGCTCTGTTACTGAATCTGAAGTGATGGGGTGAAGCACTGATGATAAATTTTTGCGAACGCCGATAAGTTCGGTCTGAGCGCTGATAAATTTTTGCGAACGCCGATAAGTTCGGT
>NZ_AKIF01000180.1 GCF_000269905.1 Alkalibacillus haloalkaliphilus C5 | reverse complement strand
CATGTTAAATATTATTTGATATATTATGATGTATCATGTTAAATATATCATAATATGTTTAATAACAATAAGGTGGTTACTAACATATAGTAATTAACTTTTATCGGGTATTCGGTTTTTATGGTGGAAAAGGGCTTATAAATCACCCTTCTCCAAATTCTTAATAAGTGTGGAAAAATCGACACCAAAGTTGTCTGTAATGTTATGATCATTCACTTCATACCAATTGAAATTATCGTGTAACATAGCTTTATTGAAAGCACTTGAATTAAATCGTGGCTTACGCTTTTTATGGAGCTTCTCATTGAAAAGGATTTTGGCTCGTAAGGCATCAAACGAGTAACCTCTACCCATTCGCTCTACCTGCCTAATAATGCTGTTAATTGACTCCGTATAAGCGTTAGTGAGCCTTTTATCAAAGTAGTTGAATATTTCGACATGCCAGTTGTCTACGGCTCTCACGAGGTCTTTATATGCATCTTTAGAGTTACTGGACATACAACGGTGTCTCCATTGACTATAACGAAGACGACCTTCATCTGAATCAGGAGTATCCCATATCCAGTAAAACTCTTCTTTGAGTTCATAGGCTTCTTTTAAGGCAGGAAGATTACCTAACCAAGTCTCTAAGAGGAATGATTCACGTTCATTTAGATCGTGTTTACGCTTTAGAAGGATAAACCTTTCACGCATAAGGGTACGTCTTTCTTTTTGGCTCATATGAGCTTTCAAAGACTTTCTGACGTTATCTAAGGCTTGATTAGCCATTCTAATTACATGAAACTTATCTACGACCACTTTAGCGTGTGGAAGGATAGTGTTCACTGCGTCTTTGTAGGGCTTCCACATATCCATTGTGACGTACTCAATATAAGTCCTGTCACTGATTTCTGAAAGACGTTGGATGACTGTTTCCTTGTTACGGTTAGGCTTGATGTCATAAATAGTCCTGCGTTCAATATTAGTCAATACAAGCCGAGGTCTTCGGATAATATGTATCTCGTCTATCCCAAGCCACTTAGGAGTTTCAAACTGGTATTCACGTTCTTTGAGTGCCACATAGTCCTTAAAAACGTTCCTAATAGTTTTCTCGTCAACGCCAACGCTTTCTGCGACTTCTACAAAGGTCTTAGACATGGATTGCTCTTGAATAGACTTTAAAAGCCTTTTGGTCATACTACGCTTTTCATCTACAGATACTAGGCGTTCCCAGAAGGTAGATTCGCATTCACGACATTTGTATCGTCTACGGTTCAATTGTAAGCCCACTCGCTTTAAACGAATGGGCAAATCCATAATTAGTTGATTTCTTGAACTGTGTTTGTACAACTTGTCAAAACCACATTCAGGACAACGTTCAGGTGGTCCGACTGCTTCAACTTTAAACATCATATCGGTTTCATTTTCTTGTGGTGATTCTATTGTTTTAATGTCTGGTAGGGATAATAAGTCTGACATATTGTTCATCCTTTATTACTCTGCGGTGTTAAGGTATCAAATATAGATTTGATGTCGAAATCATCAGTGTTAAATTATTTTTGTGACCACAAATGCACTTAGAAAATCCCTTAAAGCATTTATATAATGGGTGATCGCAAAATAGTGTATGAAATCCTTTTGTAGACTTTGCTAAACTACTGCACACTTTAGTACAGTATTAGGGGTAAACAACTGCAAAGAATCGTATCGTTGTCGCCAAGATTCACCTGTCGTTTCATTTTCATCAAGAATTGCAAAGCATTTATTTTTCTTTTTTAAGGCGTAACCCATTGCTAACCCAGCTTGCCCTCCGCCTACTATAATGACATCGTATTGCATAGAAAACCTCCAATTCATAAAGGATTATATTATTTATAAAAGGGAAATTAGAGCGTTGATCGTACCATTCTCATACATAATATATAACCCTAATCCTATGAACACGATCGGTACAATCCATCGTTCATACTCCTCGATTTTTTCCGAGATATAATTCACTGAAGCCAATCGGTAACTGACATAGCATAATACCCCTACCATAATAAAAAAGACTAGCATTACAATGGGTATTTCAATCGCATTTAACGTTGTAAAATATGGTACATAAATGGAAAAATCATCTGCACTAGAAGCCAACACAATAAAGGTAACCGTTAAGTATAGTTGATTAAAACGATCGGAAGATAAAAGAGATAGGATATTACTTTCCTCTTCCTCTTCCTCCCCCTTAATCCACACTTTAACGCCTAAATAAATGGGTAAAAGTCCAAGTAAGCCTACAATCCATTGTTGAGGAATGAAATTGACACCATAAGCTGCTAACAGACTCACCGATACAATGATTACAGTGCCTAAATATTGCCCAATCCAAATATGTTTCATTTGCCCTTTTTTTATTTGCGAAAATAGGAGAATTAATATAATCAGGTAATCAATACCTGTAGCTATATAAACCGCAATAGCCGTTAGTATTGTTGCAGCCAACTTCTTCAACTCCAATCACATGCAAGAATTTCTTGTTACTTTATCTCAGAAAAGGTTTTCCAATCAAAACGGAAAACCCTTTAAACTCTATTCATCTTCCTCGACTCGCATTAATCGTAAACTATTTAAAGCTACTAAAAGTGTGGCTCCCATATCCGATAGAATCGCTATCCAAAGTGTGAGCCAACCCGGAATAACCAACAGCAATGCGATAATTTTAATTCCAATTGCAAAGGCAATATTAGCTTTAATTATATTTAGTGTTTTACGGCTGAGTTTTACAGTAAACGGGAGCTTTTTCAAATCATCACCCATTAAAGCAACATCTGCCGTTTCAAGTGCTGTATCAGTTCCAGCCCCACCCATTGCTATTCCAACTGTAGAGGCTGCTAGAGCTGGGGCATCATTCACACCATCACCTACCATAGCGACATTACCGTACTCGGACCTTAATTGTTTAATCACGTCTAGTTTATCTTGTGGCAATAACTCTGATTGAACGTCTGTTACGCCGACATGACCACCAATCGCATTTGCAGTGCTTTTGTTATCCCCTGTAAGCATAACGGTCTTTTTAATTCCAGCTTTGTGTAACTTTTGAATAACGTCCTTACTCGACTCTCTTACTTCATCTGCAACGGCAATAACAGCAAGTATTTTTGTCTCTGTCCCAATCAACATAGCTGTTTTTCCCTGCTCTTGAAGTGTTATCACATCTTGCTGTAATTCATTATTGAAAGTGGACGCCGACAATAACTCTTTAAATAAATTCGGGCTTCCGACATAGTACATCACGCCATTGACCTTACCTTTTATCCCTTTACCTGTAATCGATGAGAACTCCTCGACTAAAACATCCGTATACGAAACCCCTTCATCATCAGCCTTTTTCATGATGGCAGACGCCAGAGGGTGCTGAGAACGATACTCTAAGGCGGTGATAATTGATAGCATTTCTCGTTCATTAATTTGATCATTCAATACACTATAGTTAGTTACAACAGGTATTCCTTTTGTCAAAGTTCCCGTTTTATCAAATGCAATAGCCTTTAATCCACCGATTTCCTCAAGGTAAACTCCTCCTTTGATAAGAACACCTTTCTTCGCTGAATTTCCAATCGCTGAGACAATCGAAATTGGGGTAGAAATAACCAACGCACAAGGACAACCAACAACAAGAACAGCTAGACCTTGATATACCCATGTTTCCCAGCTACCATTAAAGAACAAAGGTGGTACTATAGCAACGAGTGCAGCAACAACCATGATGATGGGTGTATAATATCTCGCAAACTTATCAACGAAGGCTTGGGATGGCGCTCGCTCTCCTTGAGCTTCCTCTACGAGATGAATAATTTTGGAAATCGTTGTATCTTCAACGAGTTTGGTTATTTCCACCTCGAGAAAACCTTCTTCGTTTAGTGTCCCTGCAAATACTTCATCATCTACAGTTTTCTCAACCGGAACCGACTCACCTGTAATTGCTGCTTGGTTAATAGCAGAATATCCATTTACTATGACACCATCCATCGCAATCTTTTGACCAGGTTTTACAACCATGACATCTCCGATTGCAATATCATTAACGTGGACCGTCATTTCTTGGCCGTTACGTCTAACCAGAGCTTCTTTTGGTGCAATATCCATTAATGAACTAATCGACTGTCTTGCCCTGTCCATAGAGAAGCGCTCAAGAGCCTCACTAATGGCAAAGAGGATGACGACAATCGCGACTTCCGCCCATTCTCCTATAATGACACCACCGATGACAGCAACTGTCATGAGGGTTCTCATGTCAAACTGTAATCGAACTAAGTTTTGCAAACCCACTCTAAACAGCGATAACCCGCCCACTAACATAGATGTTATAAATAATAATGCTGTAACGATATTCTCATTTCCGTTTACAAACATAGAAAGGAAACCGAGAGCCATAAATAAGGTCGAGTACAGTAATGTACTATGTTTTTTATAAAATGGAATTTTTCCCTCCTTATCAGGCTCTGCACTTTTTGGATCTTTCCTTCCATGTTCAGCAGTCACTTTAAGACTTTCAAAAGCCCCTGCTTTCTCTAGCTCATCTTTAGTCGCCTCACCATAAACGGAAATTTTAGATGCTCCAAAGTTCACTTTTGCATCCTGGACCCCAGGTAAATCCTTAACATTTTTCTCAAATTTCCCTGCACAATTCGCACAGGTAAATCCTTGAACACGATATACATTTTTTTCTCTTTCTTGCACTTGGCTAGACATCGCTAATCCTCCTGACTATGAACCATCGCATTTACAATTAAGCTTGTAACATGTGGATCATCAAGAGAATAAAATACGAGCTTACCTTCTTTTCGACTTTTAGCAATACGCAAGTTTCGTAAATGACGTAAATGATGGGAAGCTGTAGCATTCGTCGTGCCAATAATATTAGCTACATCACACACGCATAATTCATTTTCCTGCGTTAAGGTATAAGCAATTTTGAGCCTTGTTTCATCAGCCAACGCTTTAAACATATCTGAGACTGCCAAGGCACACAATGG
>NZ_AKIF01000179.1 GCF_000269905.1 Alkalibacillus haloalkaliphilus C5 | reverse complement strand
TGACCACCGTTCTAGTGGGTCAGGGTGCAAAAAAGTAGCATACCCAATTATTTTGTTTTCATCTCGTGCCACAACCACACGGCCTTCTTCAAAATCAGCAATTGATTTGACCGCTTCATATTGTTTTTTCGGTGGACGAAAAGCTGTAAGGCCCTCATCGAAATAATAGTCGTCTAACTGACTAGAAGTTAGCGGACCTTCTACTTTAACGGATTTTCCGTCTTTTTTAATTGTTTTTTGATGATATTTTTTTGGATGTTTCAATGGGACACCACCTAAAAATCATATATATCAATATTATAACATGGATTAAGATTGGACTAATATATAAAAACCACTGATTTAAATAATCAGTGGCTTAGAAAGTCTTATTTATTCATCATTTTGTTCGTCTTCGTCATCTTCGTTGTCTTCACCGTTTTCCTCGTCTTCATCGTTATCTTCATCATCGTCATTATCTGAATCTTCTTCTTCGTCGTTGCCGTCTTGTTCATCGCTAGCATCTTCGTCTTCCTCGTCGTCTTCACGAGCTTCTTCTTCGTTTTCTTCCTCGTCCTCGTCCTCTTCCTCTTCATCTTCAATCGTACCGTAGATGATCGAGTCAGATAATCCAGATTCATGACCATATAGGCTTACAGATGATACAGCGTATGCATATCCTTCTGATGGTAAATCAAATTCTGTTTCGGTTGTATGACCAACCTCCTCGAAATCACCATCTTCTTCATCTGATATATAGATACGGTAACCAATGACTTGACCGTCAGCTTGGCTCCACGTAAGTGTGCTACCTGAAGTTGATAGGCTACTAGGAGAGCTAGGTGTTCCATCATCTTCAAGTTCATCATCATTAGCAATCATTAAGTCAGACCAATCGCCACTTCCTAATACATCTTCAATGTCAACTGGATCAGACCAGCCGGAGCCTAATCGGTACGTTGATCCCCAACCAAGTTGATCAATAAAGTCTTGGTCGATCGACATCCCTTCACTTGTGAATTCTTCAGGTGTTTCTTCAACAGCCGCAAAGCGTTCACCATCAATTTCTACAAAACGGCCAGTCGTGAAGCTGTCATCCGCTTCTGAAGGAGCATGTTCAATGTTGAATAAATCGGTTTGGACTAAACCTAATTCCTGGCACATATCACTTGGAATATTCCCAGATAGTGCACAGTAGCTTCTAGACACAATGCTCCTGGAGTTGAAAAACGGTCGCTTGGTGTGACAAGATCCGATTCAACATCAGCAGCACCATTTACGAGTTCTGACCAGAATCGTAAGTTGTTTGAGCTATAATTATCTTGGTTAAGGCGTAATATGTTTCTGTTTACAGCACGATCATGTCCATAATACCCCATCCAAGTCCCTATAGTGATGTTAGGGTTAGAAGCGACAAACCAAGCATCTTCAAACTCATCAGAAGTACCAGTTTTTCCAGCCCAATCTACTCCAGGATTATTTAAGAAATTATTAATACTAGTGGCTGTACCGTTATTTATAACATCTCGCATCATATCGATCATTAAATATGATGTTTGAGGTGAGAACACTTCCTCTTCTTCTGGTTCATGTTCATATAAAGTGTCTCCGTCACGATTAACAATCTTATCAATCATGTAAGGTTCTACGTAGTTACCTTCATTAGTAAATGTAGCATAAGCAGCAACATTTTGTTCCACAGTAATATACGGATAACCACCTAATACATTTGATGGTAAGTTTTCTCCATTAGGGATGCCCATTCTTTCTAGGAATCTGGCAGGGTTACCATCTTGTTCAATAATATTAATCATTAGTCTTGCTATTGGTATATTATCTGAAGCTGCTAAAGCAGACCGCGCGTCAACGAGTCCACTAGGCTGACTGTAAGAAATAAAATTAGTCGGTGACCATGGATCACCACCACCATGATACTCAAATGAAACATCTAATAGTGGTGAGCCTGGTTGAATCATTCCTAATTCCATCCCTACTGCATACCCGAACAAGGGTTTCATTGTACTTCCAGGTGGACGAAAGTCATAGGTTGCATTATTAACTTCACGGCGTTCAAAGTCTCTTCCTCCAACGAAGCCTAATATCGCACCAGTTCTGTTTTCCATCATAAGTGCACCAGCTTCAACAGGGATTTCTTCTTCTTCAATTTCCCCAGTGTTTGGGTTTTCAAATGCAATTGTTTTTGTAGCCCCATAACGTTGAAAAGAATTTTTAATCTCTTGGAATCGGTCATGAATATCTTTATTAATCGTCGTATGAATTTCTAAACCATCATGTCTTAACTGATTACGAGCCAAGTCCTCATAATGACTTTTTGTAGCACCAACATTATGATACTCTTCTAAGTCGCCAGCTTCTTCAGCTAACTTTTCAGCAAGAATATCTCTAGCTCGACTTTCTACTTCATCAGCAACCCACGGATATTCATCACGAATTGATTCTCTTTTATCTGTAAAGTCACCAACGACATCATAATCTAACGCTTCTTCATATTCCTCTTCAGTTATTTTTTCAGCGGACAGCATACGGTTTAAAACGGTTTGCATGCGATTTAAGCCAGGCTGTAGTTGTTCTTCCTCTTTGAACGACCCACCTGATGCATACGGCGTATAAGCATATGGACTTTGTGGTAAGCCAGCAATATACGCTGCTTGTGGTAAGTTAAGCTCATCAGCATCAACGTCAAAAATACCTTGTGCTGCAGCTTGGATACCAGCTATGTTTCGTCCAGTTGAATCACGTCCAAATGGCACAATATTTAAATAAGCTTCTAAAATATCTTCTTTTTCAAAGAAGTTTTCCATACGAAGTGCAATGAAAATCTCTTCTGCTTTACGTTCAAATGAAACTTCATTTGATAAAATTTGGTTTTTTACTAACTGTTGGGTTAACGTACTACCACCAGTCTGAGTAGCTGCACCTGTAAACTCTTGATATAAAGCGCGCATAATCGCCTTAGGTACAATACCATCATGTTCTTCGAAGTATTCATCTTCTGTTGCAATCAAAGCATCAATAAATACATCAGCAACATGTTCTGTTTCAATTTCCTCGCGGTGGATGTCACCACGAACAGGACCTAAGTATACGTCATTAGCAAAATAGATATCAGATGTTTCTTCATAGTTATAAACCATCTGCTCCATTTCTTCAGCTTCACTTACTTCAACGTCTTCCACTAGTGAGGCCATATACCCTAACCCTAATCCACCTGCAAAAAATGCTCCTATTAGACCAATGATTAGGAAAAATAGCGCGACATTCCATACAATATCAAGTGAAATTCGAGTAACTTTAGGGAATTTACCACCTTGGAAAAATGCAAGGAATCTATTTTTTGAATTATTATGACTCATTTCCGAACCTCCTAAAATATCGACTATATTATAGCATAGATTAAAAGGTAGGCATATTGTAAATATTCTTTTAAAGTTGCATTTTTATTGTACTTATGATAAAAATAAATATCATAAATGAAACGTGAATATGACATGCAACGAACAGTTGAAGTAGGACTATGTCCAATGCAACAGAGAGCTAGTGGGTGGTGGAAACTAGCGCAAGGCATAGAACGAATTACGGCTAGGAGCATTCTCTTGTAAAGAGACGGGTAATACCGTTAACTAATGAAGTGGTGACTGCACAAATGTAGTTACAACTAGGGTGGTAACGCGAGTCCCTCGTCCCTATGTGGATGAGGGGCTTTTTTGTATTATATAGACTAACTTTAGGAGGAAGAAACAATGAATATTATTGAAGATCTAAGAGCGAGAGACTTAATAAATCAAATGACTGATGATGAAGGGTTAGAAAAACATCTGAATGAAAGCCGAGTTACATTGTACTGCGGATTTGACCCTACAGCTGATAGTTTACACATTGGACATTTATTACCTATTCTAATGTTGAAAAGATTCCAAGAGGCAGGGCATCGTCCAATCGCATTAGTCGGTGGGGGTACAGGATTAATTGGTGACCCAAGTGGCCGTAATGAGGAACGTCAGTTGAACGAAGAGAGCGTTGTCCAGGAATGGGTTACAAATATTGAAGACCAACTATCAAGATTCATTGATTTTACAGATGACCAGAAAGGGGCAAAAGTAGTCAATAACTATGATTGGCTGTCTAAAATGTCTATTATTGATTTATTAAGAGATGTTGGTAAGCACTTCAGTGTTAATTACATGTTAGCGAAAGACTCGGTTGAATCAAGAATTGAAAATGGAATCTCATACACAGAATTTACTTACATGTTACTACAATCTTTAGACTTCTTACGTTTGAATCAAGAAGAAGATGTCTCTTTACAAATTGGTGGTAGTGACCAATGGGGGAATATTACAGCTGGTCTTGAACTCATTCGCCGTACTAGTCAAGAGGGAGAAGAGGTTAAAGCATACGGATTAACAGTTCCTCTTATCACTAAGGCTGATGGGTCGAAATTCGGTAAAACAGCAGGTGGTGCTATTTGGTTAGATGAGAAGAAAACGAGTCCTTATGAGTTTTACCAATTCTGGGTTAATGCTGATGATCGTGATGTCGTTAAGTTTTTGAAATCCTTTACTTTCTTACCGTTAGAAGAGATTGACGAACTAGCAAAAGAAGTTGAAGAGCGCCCTGAACAACGTGTAGCGCAACGTCGCTTAGCTGAGGAAATGACGAAAATGGTTCATGGAGAAGAAGCGTTGAACCAAGCACAGCGCATTACTCACGCATTGTTTAACGGAGACATTAAAGAATTAACGAAAGAAGAAGTTGAAGTTGGCTTTAAAGATGTTCCGACTTTTGAACTTGAAGAGAGTGAAAAGGGCTTAATTGACCTGTTAGTTGAAGCAAATATCTCTTCTTCAAAACGCCAAGCACGAGAAGATATTTCAAACGGTGCTATTTATATTAATGATGAAAGACAACAAGATTTAAAATACATCATTGATGAGAAAGATCGAATTGATGATGCTTTTACAATTATTAGACGTGGAAAGAAAAAGTACTTTTTAATTAAGCATGTATAGAAAAAATAAAAACACTACACTTTGATGAACATAAAACCCGAACGAATAA
>NZ_AKIF01000178.1 GCF_000269905.1 Alkalibacillus haloalkaliphilus C5 | reverse complement strand
CACAATCAATAACAATCTTCATATCTTCAAAGTCTGTATCAACCGTCTGCTTTAAATGTTGTAAGTACTTCTGACCCGCTTCAAAGTAATTCATTGATTGCCCTACTTTTGTTCCGACAGGTCTTGGTAACTCATCAGTGTCTGCATCAAGTAAGTTTTCAATTTCATGTTCTTGTTCGTCATTGAGTTTAAATCCGCTTTCGCCGAAAAATTTAATACCGTTGTCTTCTACTGGGTTATGAGATGCTGAAATCATGACACCTGCTTGAGCACCTGAAGCTTTTGTTAAATAAGCGACACCAGGAGTCGATATTACACCTAGGCGCATGACATCAACACCAACAGATAGAATCCCAGCTACTAAAGCACCTTCAAGCATCTCACTTGATATACGTGTATCACGACCTACTAGTAGCTTAGCTTTCTCTGTTACATCTTTCGTTAGTGCGTAGGCACCGCAGCGCCCTAATTTGAAGGCTAGCTCTGGTGTTAATTCTGTGTTAGCTACCCCACGTACTCCATCTGTTCCGAAGTATTTTCCCATGATCATTCCGCTCCTTCATTCAATCCATCATATCATTCGTCAAGATCTATTCGATTCTGACCCTTACTCGTTCTTCTTCTGTAGAAAGTCTAATGCCTTCAGGGCCATCTAATTGTAAGTCCGCAAAAAACTCACCTTCTACTTGACCATCAACATCAATCCAAATTCTTATATCATCTGAACTTAAATCATCTATATCATCTTGAGTTCCAATTACGTTAACATCAATTAACGCTTCATCTGGGTCAATGAAAGTGATTTCTTGGTTGTCTTCTAAATTGTCGACTTCTATTTCAACGTCATCCAATGTGTCTTCGATCGCTTCTTCGACTGCAACCTCTACTTCAACTGTTTCAGGTTCTGACCTAGTAACACCAGATGGTACAGGCACATCAACTTCTAATATCGTCGTTTCTTCAATTTCACTTAAATTTATTTCTAAAGGCTCTAGCATATTAATTTCATCTAAACGCTCAAGGCTACCGTATAAAGTAGCAGAAACAGGATTTAAATTAACCCCTTGAAGTACTAGGCTGTCATCTAATTCACCAGTTAACTCATATGTTAATGGATAACGCTTATCATCAATCGACACATCCGCCTCAACCGAAACTGTTGATGGATCGACATAAACACTTAATTCATTTCCTTGGGCATCATAAACTCGAATTGGAGCATCATTAACCACTCCATCTTCTGATAACTCTGTAAGGCCGACAATGGCTTTCACCATCGCAATTCGATCCACTTCTGCACTCGAGCCTGTAATATCAACCTCTTCGGGTGCGACAACTGGTTCACTAGCAAACGCATCAGTTTCACCTAACTCATCATGACCAAAAAAGTCCACTTCAACTGGAAATGACACAGTTGAACGTTCCTCAATCGTGACATCTACTGTTCTAGGTTCAATATAAACCGATAATTGACTGGATATACCAGCATGCAAAACATCAACTTCATGTTGGCCTGGTCCTAACTCATTTAAATCAATAAATACATCAAAATTACGCTGTCGTACTGTCTGGGTTATAACACTACGCGGCCCTTCTACTGTCACATTAACCGTATCAGGAACACCCCGTACGACATAATCATCTTCCTCTAGATCAACTTGTAATGGTACGTTTTCCATCGTCTCAACATCTGATGAACCTGTTGGAAGAAAGATATCGTTCGATCGAGACGTATTTGCTTCATCAATCGCTACTGTTGTGTAAAGCAAAATGGCTAGAAATAGTGATACGATTCTTGTAAACCATGGGCTTTTAATCCAATTATCCATTTCGCTTCCCCCTCCAACTCCACGACTTTGATGAAGACGTACCTTCAGCAGGGTTTAACTCTTTCATTAACAATTTACGTAAATCTTCTTCATCAAGTTTTCGATGAAGTTCACCATTTTTAGTGGCAGATATGTTTCCAGTCTCCTCTGAAACGACTAATGTTAAAGCGTCTGTTACCTCGCTGACACCCATAGCCGCTCTATGTCTTGTCCCTAACTCTTTCGAAATAAAAGGACTTTCACTTAACGGTAAATAACAAGCAGCCGCAACAATTTCATCAGCTTTTATAATAACGGCTCCATCATGTAATGGCGCATTCGGAATAAAGATATTCGTTAATAGCTCACTCGTTAATTTACCATGAACGTCAACACCTGTCTCAACGTATTCACTCATACCTGTTTCACGCTCAATGGTGATTAGCGCACCGATTCTTCTTTTACTCATATAATTACACGACTTTACGATTGCATCGATCGTTTCGTGGATTGCTTTCTCTTCAGATTGGGTATTTCTCGCAAAGAAGCTCCCTCGTCCAAGTTGTTCTAATGCACGTCGAATTTCTGGCTGGAACAAGATAATAACAGCAAGAAACCCCCATGTTATTGCTTGATAAACTAACCATTGAACAGTTTTAAGCTCTAAAATTGAACTAAAAAACCATATACCTAATACAACGAAAATGCCTTTCAACAACTGAACGGCTTTCGTCCCTCTTATAACTGAAAATAATTTATATATAACAAACCATACTAATGCTATATCAACGACGATTCTAAGCACTTGTATGAGATCTAATTCTTCCCACGACATGCCTACACTTCCTTCACGCACTTATATTCATAAGGAGCTTTTTAAACTGTTTTCATTATATCACATTTTATTATGACTTAAATAAATGGAAGATGATTAAATTCCTAAATTTTCATTGTAGAATGTTGTACTAGAAATACTAAAAACGCTAATTCAGACGATTCTAAACTAGCGTTTTTCCGTTAACGAACTTCTTCTTCAAAACTTCTTTTCCCCTATATATTCTAGTCTTTACAGTCCCTACTGGAATATTAAGTGTTATAGAAATTTCATTTATCGAGAACTCTTGGAAGTATCTGAGTAATATGACAGAGCGATACTTCGGTGGTAAAGCTTTTATGTAATCCCATATCTGCTTATCACGCTCATTTGTAATGACAGAGTCTTCAGGGTCAAGAGTTTGACTTTCAACTTGATCCAACCGGGTAGCATACTCAGAACCACTAATGGCTTGATCAAGGATCGCAAGTGGCTTTTTCTTACGCATTTTATCAATACAAAGGTTAGTAGCAATTCTAAAAAGCCAAGGCTTGACCTGTTTAATTTCTTTAAACTTATATAAATTCTGATACACTTTTAGAAATGTTTCTTGCGTCACTTCTTCAGCATCATAAAAACAGCCTAAAACTCGATAACAATGGCGAAACAAATCATTGTCATATGTTGTTAAGATCTCTTCATACAACGCTATATCTGAATTTATCTTGTTATGCTCCCCCTGTTCAGACACTGGTATCCTTCTCCTCTTTTCATACAATCAATAATATTATACAACAATTACCAATAATTTCATATTAGTTCATAGGAAAAATTAGTTCATATTTACATTAGATTCCTGCATGAGTTTCATAAATGAAAATAGCTTCATTTCATAAAGAAATGAAGCTATTAAATGGTTAAACATATTTCTCGCCAAATACTGCTGCAATCATACTTGTAGCGACTTCAGCAGTTTGATTCCCTTGATCTAATAAAGGATTGACTTCAACAACTTCAACTGAAGTAAGTATTTCAGAGTCATATAATGTAGACATTGCATGAAATGTCTCTCTATATGAAGGACCCCCATCAACAGGTGTCCCTGTCCCTGGTGTATGTAAAGGGTCTATCCCATCAACATCTAGACTTAAATGGACACCATTTACCCGCTCTCTCAAGTAATCGATTGCCTCTTTAATTACAGCATCCATACCACGTTTCTCAATGTCATGCATCGTATAAACTTGAACACCATGCCCTTTTATAAACTTTCTCTCACCTTCATCAATAGACCGTGCACCAATAATCACAGTGTTTTCAGGTTTCACTTTAGGACCATCCCCATTAATCGATGTAAGATTTTTATGCCCTACACCTAAACTCGCTGCAAGTGACATACCATGAATGTTACCTGAAGGAGACGTCTCACCACTGTTCAAGTCTGCATGTGCATCAAACCAAATAACACCTAGCTCATTATAATAATTATACAGACCAGCAATAGTCCCTATAGCTATACTATGATCTCCACCTAAAATTAATGGAAAATCACCCTTAGACTTTATCTTTTTTAGCTCATCTGCAATTTTTTGGTTACCATTCGTAACCTCTTTTAAGTTCTTTAAATTTGTTTTGGGGTCTTTTTTGTTAGATCCCTCATTCTCTATATCAATATTTCCATAATCTTTATAGTTTACATTTAGCCCATCTAAACGTTTATGTAAACCTGCATATCGAATAGCATTTGGGCCTAGGTCAACGCCATAGTTCGGCTGTGCAATTGTAATTGGAGCTCCAACAATCCCTATTCTATTTTTCATCTAAATGCCTCCTTTTACCTGAAGTCATTTTATATTCATTATCTAAATGGTTCAACTGGACAAAAAAGTGAATAATTATGCAGAAATGAAGGCGCTTTCAGTAATAAGCCCTATTTAACTATAGTTTGTACAAATTAAGTATGATTAAGTCTTATCTAGATTTTAAAATATAAAAAAAGTTGCTTCCCAAATCAGGAAACAACTTTAAATCAATGTTATGGTGGAGCCTAGCGGGATCGAACCGCTGACCTCCTGCGTGCAAAGCAGGCGCTCTCCCATCTGAGCTAAGGCCCCTTACTTCTTATGTAAATGGTGAGCCATGGAGGATTCGAACCTCCGACCCTCTGATTAAAAGTCAGATGCTCTACCAACTGAGCTAATGGCTCTAACTTGCAGTAAATTATATATGGCTGGGCCATCAGGATTCGAACCTGAGAATCACGGGACCAAAACCCGTTGCCTTACCGCTTGGCTATGGCCCAATAAAATGGTGGAGGGGGACGGATTCGAACCGCCGAACCCAAAGGGAGCGGATTTACAGTCCGCCGCGTTTGGCCAACTTCGCTACCCCTCCAACTACTGGTGCCGACCGAGGGACTCGAACCCCCAACCTACTGATTACAAGTCAGTTGCTCTGCCAGATTGAGCTAGGTCGGCGATAAAGTTAGA
>NZ_AKIF01000177.1 GCF_000269905.1 Alkalibacillus haloalkaliphilus C5 | reverse complement strand
TGTTGTAGAAGGGAATTTTGATCAGAAGCAAGCGGCAAAAGTGACTAAAGAGTTGCTGCAGAGTCATCCAGAAATAGATGGTATATTCGCCGGGAACGATGTCATGGCACTAGGAGCATTAAAAGCTGCTGAGTCACTTCATTTAAATGTTCCAGAAGATTTAGCGATTATTGGTTTTGATGGAATTGATTTAACAGAGATGACGAAGCCGGAGCTCTCGACACTATCGCAGCCGATTTACCAAATGAGTCGGGAGGCGGCAGAAGCATTAACAGCATTAATCGAAGGGAAAATGGTTAAAGAAAAAGAGAATGTTTTCCCGTCAACATTAATTAAGCGTCAATCAACTAAAAGATAGATTTAAAGGAGTATGCTAAGTGACAGCAAAAGTGACTGTAATCGGTAGTATTAATATGGACCTCGTGTCACAAGCAGAACGTTTTCCCGATCAGGGTGAGACGTTATTAGGGACAGACTTTCAAACCATTCCTGGTGGAAAAGGGGCGAATCAAGCCGTAGCCGCTTCTAAACTTGGCGCAGAAGTGACAATGGTTGGTTGTGTTGGAGACGACACTTTTGGCCAACCATTAGTTACGCACTTGAAGGATCAAGGTATTTTTAACGTCAATGTGGAACCGGTTACACATGTTCCGACAGGTGTTGCCCAAATCACTGTGGCAGAACAGGATAACACGATTATCGTCGTGCCTGGAGCTAATGCTCATGTGACTCCGGAAATCGTAAGACAAAATGAAACAGCCATTCAAAATAGTGATGTTTTATTACTGCAATTCGAAATCCCACTTGAAAGTGTGGAAGAGGCAATAAAAATAGCCAATCAATATAACACGACAGTTGTATTAAACCCAGCGCCTATGCAACCTGTCCCTTTAAAATTACTTGAGAAAGTCGATTTCCTGACACCAAATGAACACGAGTTGACGGAGTTGCTTGATACTGAGGAGAAAAAACGTTTTTACGAGCAGTATCGTGAGAAATTTTTCGTTACACAAGGTTCGGCTGGCGTCCAGTTTGTTGAAGGTGGCAAAGAGACGATCGTCCCGAGTTACAATGTCGAGGTTAAAGATACGACGGGGGCAGGCGATACATTTAATGGCGGTTTTAGCGTTGCGCTGGCAGAAGGTAAGTCATATAGTGACGCGTGTCGCTTCGGTAATGCAGCCGCAGCGATTTCGGTTAGTCAGTTTGGCGCACAAACTGGAATGCCGGATCGTGAAGATGTTTTGAGATTACTAGATAAAGAGAGTGATTGATTTGAAGAAGCAAGGAATTTTAAACAGCGAGATTGCATCTATTTTAGCTCAATTAGGCCATACTGACACGATAGTGATCGCTGATTGTGGCTTACCTGTCCCTGATGGTGTGAAACGAATTGATCTAGCTTTAACGAAAGGGACACCAAGCTTTATTGAAACTTTAGAAGCTATTTTGGCGGACATGGAAGTAGAACATGCAACATTAGCTACAGAGATTAAGACCAATAATGAACACGTTTTAAACAAGATTGAACAGCATTATCAAGGTGAGAAAGGTTTCGTCTCACATGAAGATTTTAAAAAATTAACGAAGAATGCAAAGGTCGTGATCCGAACAGGTGAGACGACACCATTTGCGAATATTATTCTTCGTTCTGGAGTGATTTTCTAATGTCACAACAAACGTTAATTGAAATGAAAGGCATCTCGAAGTCATTTGTCGGCAATAAGGTGCTTAATGAAGTTAACTTTGAAATCCGTGCTAGTGAAGTTCACGCTTTATTAGGTGAGAATGGTGCTGGTAAATCGACTTTAATGAAAATTTTGACCGGGATATATGAGCGTGATGAAGGTGAAGTTTTCGTTAAAGGTGATCCGGTTCACTTTCAAAACACGAAGGATTCAGAAGAAGCGGGTATTGCCGTTATTCACCAAGAGCTGAACATTATTCCGTATTTAACGGTTATGGAAAATATGTTTTTAGGCCGTGAGATTAAGTTTGGAAAGACAGGCTTTTTAAACACGAAAAAGATGATCCAATTAACGAAGGAATATTTAGGTCAACTTGGTGTTGAAATTGATCCGCTTGTTAATGCAGGGAACTTATCCGTTGGGCAGCAACAAATGGTCGAGATTGCTAAAGCATTATCAGTTAATGCAGAAGTTATTGTCATGGATGAGCCGACTGCAGCGCTGACAGATCGTGAAATTGAACGACTGTTTGAAGTAATTGAGAGGTTACGCGAACAAGGTGTTGGCATCGTTTATATTTCACACCGAATGGAAGAGATCTTTAAGATTTGTAATCGTGTATCCGTTTTACGTGATGGTGAATATATCGGAACGCGTGTTATTGGTGAAGTAGAATATGATGAACTGATTAGCATGCTTGTAGGGCGTGAACTCGGCACACTTTTCCCAGAACGTGATGTTGACGTTGGCGATGTTAGGCTTAAAGTCGAAGGATTAACGTCTGATGTATTCCGTAATATCAATTTTGAAGTTAAACAAGGCGAGATTTTAGGTGTAGCAGGTTTAATGGGTGCTGGACGTTCTGAGATTATGCAAGCATTATTTGGCTACCGCGAAATTGAAAGCGGAAACATTTTCATTGATGGTAAAAAAGCGAAAATTAAAAAACCAATTGATGCGATTAAATCTGGAATCGGTTTCGTCACAGAGGACCGTAAGGAAGAAGGACTTGTCTTATCGATGTCAGTACGTGAAAACTTCACTTTACCGAACTTAGATGACGTGTCTAAGCAAACGGTTATTTCAAGTCAAAAGGAAAATGAGTTTGTAGATGATATGGTTGGACGGTTTAATGTCAAAACGTCAGGTCGTGAGCAAGAGGTGAAGTCATTAAGTGGTGGTAACCAACAAAAAATTGTCATCGGTAAATGGTTAGGCATTAATCCAAAAATTTTAATCCTAGATGAACCAACGCGTGGAGTAGATGTTGGTGCGAAAAAGGAAATTTATCAAATTATGAATGAGTTAACCGCTCAAGGGGTGAGTATCATTATGATTTCATCCGAACTGCCAGAAGTGCTTGGTATGAGTGATCGAATCTTAGTCATTCATGAAGGTCAAATTGGTGGCGAACTTAACCGTGATGAAGCGGATCAAGAGAAGATTATGTATGCTGCGACAGGAGGGGAGTAGCGTGAGAGGTCAATCATTAGGACAGATTATGCAAAAGTTAGGGCCAGTAATAGGTTTACTTGCTATTGTTATTGTTTTAAGTATTATGAGCCCACAGTTTTTAAGTTTAGATAACTTGTTGACGATGTTGCGACAAGTGACGATTATTGCACTACTCGCGTTTGGTATGACGTTTGTTATTTTAACCGGTGGAATTGACTTGTCTGTCGGGTCAACGTTGGCCTTAGCTGGTGCTTTGACAGCCGGGATGATGGCTAGTGGTATAGACCCAATATTAGCTGTCTTGTTAGGTGTATTAGCCGGAGCTGTAATGGGTGCATTTAACGGTGTCATTATCGCTAAAGGAAAAGTAGCGCCATTTATTGCAACTTTAGCAACGATGACGATTTTCAGAGGTTTAACACTCGTTTATACGGATGGTAGACCGGTAACCGGATTTACTGATAGTCAAGCATTTGACTTAATTGGTCGTGGTTATTTATTTGGGATACCAATTCCGGTCATTATGATGTTTGTGATTTTTTTCATTCTATTATTAATATTGAAGAAGACAGTATTTGGTCGCCACGTGTATGCAATTGGTGGTAACGAGGAAGCATCTATTTTATCAGGTATTAAAGTGAACCGCGTCAAAATTGGCGTTTATTCATTAACAGGTGCATTAGCAGCTTTAGCAGGAATTATTTTAACGTCTCGTTTAGGTTCTGCGTCTCCGAACGCTGGTTTCACTTATGAGCTTGATGCGATTGCAGCAGTAGTATTAGGTGGTACAAGCCTAGCTGGTGGTCGCGGTTGGATTTTTGGAACATTGATTGGAGCTCTAATTATTGGAGTTTTAAATAATGGTTTGAACTTACTAGGGGTATCTTCAAACTACCAACAAATTGTAAAGGGGGCGGTCATCTTACTTGCAGTCTTACTTGATCGTCAAAAGTCGTCGTAGGTTAATAGGTGATGGGATAACAATTAGATTTAAGGGGAGGACTTAAAATGTTTTCAAAGTTTAAATTAGGGTTAATTGCGTTTTTAACAATAGGTTTATTAGCAGCGTGTACAACTGAATCACCAACTTCAAATGG
Organism: Alkalibacillus haloalkaliphilus C5; assembly: GCF_000269905.1. Classification (GTDB taxonomy): domain Bacteria; phylum Bacillota; class Bacilli; order Bacillales; family Alkalibacillaceae; genus Alkalibacillus; species Alkalibacillus haloalkaliphilus_A. The sequence goes on along the minus strand of NZ_AKIF01000177.1, from coordinate 894 downwards.
TGATGATGAGACAGATGCTAGCGGTGATGATGGCGAGGTACACATCGGGCTAGCTGTATCGACACAGAACAATCCATTCTTCGTGACGTTAAGAGAAGGTGCTGAAGACAAAGCTGAAGAGTTAGGTGTAGACATTACAGTCGTTGACGCACAAGATGATGCTGCAACACAGTTAAGTAGTATTGAAGATTTAATTCAGCAAGAAGTTGATGTATTAGTGGTTAACCCAACAGATTCAGAAGCGGTTGTATCAGCAGTAGAAGCTGCAAATGAAGCTGACATTCCGGTTGTAACAGTTGACCGTAGTGCAGATGGTGGCGAAGTAGTCGCACACATCGCATCTGACAACGTTGCAGGTGGTGAAATGGCAGGAGACTTCATCATTGAACAACTTGGTGGAGAAGGTAACGTAGTAGAATTAGAAGGGATTCCAGGATCTTCAGCAGCACGTGAGCGTGGAGAAGGTTTTCATAACGCTGTAGGTGCTGAAGATGGAATCGAAGTTGTTGCTGAACAGCCAGCGGATTTCGATCGTGCTGAAGGCTTAACAGTAATGGAGAACATTATCCAAAGTGGACAAGAGTTTGATGCAGTATTCGCACACAATGACGAAATGGCACTAGGTGCAGTCCGTGCGTTAGAATCTGCAGGTATGGATGATGTGATTGTTGTAGGCTTTGATGCTACAGATGACGCAGTAGAAGCAGTAGAAGCGGGCGAAATGGACGCAACAATTGCTCAGCAGCCAATTGAAATTGGTGAGCAAGGTGTAGAAACAGCTATAGATATCGCTAATGGCGAGGCAGTAGAAGACTTCATTCCTGTTGATTTAGAGTTAGTGACGCAGTAAATTGATTTTGAGTGGAACCCAACCGGTGCGCCGGTTGGGTTTTG
>NZ_AKIF01000176.1 GCF_000269905.1 Alkalibacillus haloalkaliphilus C5 | reverse complement strand
CGTCCAAAAGAGTTTGATGTAGTTGCGACGATGAACTTAAATGGTGACTATATCTCAGATGCACTAGCTGCACAAGTTGGTGGAATCGGTATTGCACCAGGTGCGAATATTAACTACGAGACTGGTCATGCTATTTTTGAAGCTACTCATGGTACTGCACCGAAGTATGCTGGCCAAGATAAAGTTAACCCATCTTCAGTTATCTTATCTGGTACGCTAATGTTAGATCACTTAGGTTGGAGAGAAGCTAGTGAGTTAATCCATAAAGCAATGGATAAGTCAATTGGAAGTAAGGTTGTTACTTACGACTTCGCTCGTCTAATGGATGGTGCAAGAGAAGTTAAATGTTCTGAGTTTGCTGATGAACTAATCAAGAACATGGACTAATAAAAATTTTTTAGTGGAATATTGAGGAGGAGTGCAATGACGATTAAACGTAAGAAAGTATCAGTTATTGGCGCTGGTTTCACAGGGGCAACAACAGCACTGATGATCGCTCAAAAAGAGCTAGCTGATGTAGTGTTAGTGGATATTCCAGATATGGAAGACCCTACGAAAGGTAAAGCACTCGATATGTTAGAAGCTAGTCCGGTACAAGGGTTTGATTCAAACATTGTAGGTACTTCAAATTATGAAGATACATCTAACTCCGATGTAGTAGTCATTACTGCCGGTATCGCAAGAAAACCTGGTATGAGTCGTGATGATTTAGTTGCAACAAACTCTAATATTATGAAGCAAGTAACACAACAAATTGTCAAGTATTCACCAGATTGTTTCATAATCGTATTAACGAATCCAGTTGATGCTATGACTTATTCTGTATTTAAAGAATCAGGTCTACCAAAGAATCGTGTCATTGGTCAGTCTGGGGTATTAGATACAGCTCGTTTCCGTACATTTGTTGCTCAAGAGCTAAATGTCTCTGTTAAAGACGTAACAGGATTTGTACTTGGTGGTCATGGTGATGATATGGTACCAATGCTACGTTATTCATTCGCCGGAGGTATTCCACTTGAAAAATTAATTTCCAAAGAACGTCTAGATGCGATTGTTGAACGTACACGTAAAGGTGGCGGTGAAATCGTTGGATTGTTAGGTAATGGTTCAGCTTATTACGCACCAGCTGCGTCAATAACGGAAATGGTTGAAGCAATATTAAAAGATCAACGGCGTATTTTACCGTCAATTGCATATCTAGAAGGTGAATATGGTTACCATGATATGTACTTAGGTGTACCAACCATTTTAGGCGGAAATGGAATTGAGGAAGTTCTTGAGCTAGACTTAACAGAAGAAGAAAAACAGCAGTTGGACAAATCAGCTGATTCTGTTAAAAACGTCATGCAAGTATTAGCTAATACAGAAGCTTAAAAAAAACATACGATTTAATTATATAGCGATAGACTAACCGTCAATAACGGTGGGTCTATCGCTTTTTCTATTGATAAAAGTTATGAAGTTGATATTTAATTAGTATAAAGGTCTTCCGCAAATACAATGCCTCTTACTGAAACAAGTATTTGATAATAGCTCACAACATCTTGGTTTAGGTTTCGGTTTACAAACAAAATCTATATGACATGTACATTTACATTTGCAAAAACATTTTGGTTTGTGGTGGTGATGGTGATGGTCATGATGGTGTGGCCCATGGTGGTGATGATCGTGACGATGACGCAGCTCATACCCTCTCCCTCCTTTTTTCCTTTTACTATATTCTATAGAATTTCTATAGATTGATTTATATTAAATGTCTAGTTTTTAAGAAAAAATTTCATATAATTTTTTTGCTTTTAAAACTCATACTAATATTAAATGAATTGAAAGGTGGAGCTATTGATGTACTTTGAGCAAAACCATAACTTTGAACCTGGTGATATTGTGTATGTTTTATATCGAAACCCACATGCTCAAGATGTCGCGCAAGTTCAAGAAGCGGCTGTAGTAGAGAATCCAGATCAGCCTGGTGAATTAAACTTATTTATGTATGATACTTACTATCCATTAGATGAAGAAATTGCTATTTTTCCAACAGAAGTAGAGGCGATGCGTGCTTATAATTATCACTTTGGGGAAGATGGTAACTTGTATGGTTAAGCCATTTATGCCAGAGTTAGTATACGTCGAACCAAGGGCAATGGAATATCCTTTAGGGAAGAAATTAATAGACCGTTTTCAAGATATGGATATAGAGATCCGTGAGACGACATCACATAACCAAGTACGTAACTTGCCTGGAGATAACCATTTTCAAAAGTATCGAATGGCTAAATCGACTTTAGTCGTCGGTCTGAGGAAAACGTTAAAGTTCGATACATCAAAACCATCTGCAGAATATGCAATCCCACTTGCTACAGGGTGTATGGGGCATTGTCATTATTGTTATTTACAGACGACTATGGGAAGTAAGCCGTATATTCGAACATATGTAAATGTTGAAGAAGTATTGGAACAAGCAGAAGAATATATGGCTGAAAGAGCGCCGGAAATTACTCGTTTTGAAGCTTCATGTACTTCTGACATTGTTGGTATTGACCATTTAACTCATTCATTGAAGTATGCAATTGAATACTTTGGTGAATCGGAGTATGGAAAATTACGTTTTGTAACGAAGTTCGCGCACGTTGACCACTTGTTAGATGCCAAACATAATGGAAAAACAAGATTTCGATTTAGTATTAACGATGATTACGTTATAAAATATTTTGAGCCTGGTACTTCAAAGTTGGATGAGCGCCTTGAAGCGGCTAGGAAAATTGCAGAGGCTGATTATCCATTAGGCTTTATCGTTGCTCCGATATACCTTCATGATGGATGGAGAGAAGGTTACGCAGAGATGTTTGAGAAGTTGGATAACCAAATTCCTGAGTTTGCAAGAAAGGATTTAACTTTTGAATTTATCCAACACCGCTTCACACAACCTGCAAAAAGAACGATTGAACAAAATTATCCAATGACGAAATTAGAGTTAGATGAGACAAAACGTAAGAAGAAGTTTGGTAAATACGGTATTAGTAAATTTGTTTACAAAGACGAAGAACAAGAGGAAATGAAAAACAAGATGCATGAGTATTTACAAAGACATTTTCCTACAGCAAAATTTGAATACTTTACTTAATAGAAAGCAAAGCACAGTCAATCAGGCTGTGTTTTGTTTTATTTGAATAAGCATTAGAATTATAATTGTTGCATAGCCATGTAATTACGCTACTTATATGGTTGAGAAAGGATTTTTGAACTGCTTTAACGAATTACTTATATTAACCTAAAAATATAAGCATGATGTTTTCATTGTTTACAACAGTTTTATATTATGAAAGTATGGAATACATACAAATACTTAATGATCTTTTAGGGGCTGTATATAATGACAACAAAAGTTTTAATCGTCGATGATGAAGAATCAATTACTACGTTAATAGAACACCATTTAAATCAAGAAGGGTATTTGACGACAATCGTTCATGATGGTGAAAGTGCTATTCAAAGTTTATATAATAATTCTTTTGATTTAGTCGTGCTTGATTTAATGTTACCTGAATTAAGTGGCATGAACGTTTGTGAAAAGATGCGGTCAAATCAAGATGATACTCCGGTCATTATGTTAACAGCAAAAGGTGAAGAAGAGGATAAAATTAAAGGGCTCAATGTTGGAGCAGATGATTATCTTACAAAGCCTTTTAGCCCTAAAGAATTAGTCGCTCGAATTCAAGCTGTTTTAAGAAGGTTAAATCGGGTTGATATGGAAAGCAGAAAAATTATTCATATACAAGATGTAAAAATTCATGAAGATTATTATGAAGTTTATAAACAAGGTGAACATGTAAGCTTCACTCGTAAGGAGTTTGAATTACTGCTATATTTAGCTAAACAAATTGGAAAACCTGTAAAACGAGAAGTATTGCTTAGGGATATTTGGGATTTCGATTATATTGGTGATACACGAATTGTCGATGTTCACATTAGTCATCTTCGTGAAAAATTAGAAGATGATCCTAAAAAACCGACATTAATTAAAACAGTAAGAGGTGTCGGATACAAAGTTGAGGGATAAAGATGAAAAAAATTATTGAAAAAAGAACAATCATTTTATATATCATTTTAAGTATTTTATTTATTGTAGTTATTGGAGCAATTTTTAACCAAATCGCAAAACATTATGTTATTAATTCTTATGAAGGACAGTTGCAATCTAACGGTGAATATATTTCTGAACAATTAGAAATGACATCAATTGAAGCTTTTCAACATGATCTAGTATTTTACCACGAACAATTTAATGTTGATTTGTTTTATGAATCTGAAGTAGATGAACAACTTCTACATACTTTTAATACAACAGAACTTAATGTGATCCGTCAATTAAGAGGTAACTTAGATTATATTGGTGAGGTAGAGCTTATTGAAGGTCGTCTCATCACGACTTATCAACTAGAAGATGGTGAGTTTCTAACTATAGCGACTGAACGATTACCATTAACAGCTTTAAGTACTACGATTTGGTGGGGAGTATTTTTCTTCTCATTATTTGCAACTGTATTGCTATGGAGTTTCGGTAACCGTTTATACGATAGTTATGTTAAACCAGTCATTAAAGCAACCGAGACGTCAAAAGAATTAGTAGATGGAAATTATCAAGCCCGTATCCATGACGCACCATACGGTATTGCTGCTAGCTTAAGTCAGTCAATTAATCGATTAGGGCGTTACTTAGAGTATATTACGTCAAAATATGAAAACCAAAACTCAAGATTAAAAACAGTTGTTAATAATATGGAAAGTGGAGCGCTTCTAATTAATGAGAAAGGTGTTACCCGTCTCGTAAATGAATCATTTTTACAACAGTTCTCAATCGAGAAGACACCCTTTATTGGTGAAATCTATTACGAAGTAGTTGAACAAGATGAATTAAATGAAGTCATTCAAGAAGCAATCTTTACCGAAACAAAACAACATCAATCAATTGAAATGAAGGATGGGCGCTTTGTTGAAGTATTTGTAGCTCCTATTAAAGATCAAGAAAGTTATCAAGCACGTGGTGTAGTAGTCGTTTCACACGATATTACAGATTTAAAGAGGCTTGAACGGGTTAGAAAAGATTTCGTAGCTAACGTATCTCATGAATTACGAACACCTATAACATCGATTCAAGGATTTGCTGAAACGTTAT
>NZ_AKIF01000175.1 GCF_000269905.1 Alkalibacillus haloalkaliphilus C5 | reverse complement strand
AGGAAATGTGACGGAAACAAGACTTGGTGTGTATGTACATGGCAATATTGAAGGCATATTTATAGTGATGGTAGTTCTCTTATATATAGTCGGGATAATCACTGTTATTCAGTCGTTGTCCAATTTGTGGAGAGTGCGAAAGAAGGAAATTTCTTTATTTAATACCATTGGCTGGAGTAAAAAGAAAATAAAACAATATTTATTGAAAGAAGTTTTGATTTGGGGAAGTATAGCGACTGGTTTAGGTTGTGTGATCAGTCTTATTGCTCTAGCATTCTTCGTAGAATTATCTTCCCATGTCATTGTAGGTAGTATTATTCCGATACTGCTTATTTTAGGACTTACTTTATTAATTGCAAATCAATCTATGAATTGGTTCTTTTTTAGAGGGGGAGATGACCGTGCTTATTAAGATTAATAATGTAGCAAAATCCTATCAAATAAATAAGGAAAATGTGCACGTGTTAAAAGGGATTGATTTTGAAGTTGCATCAGGTGATTGGCTGACGATCACTGGACCTTCTGGTTCGGGGAAGACAACGCTTTTGAAAGTTCTATCTGGCATAGAACGACCTGATGAAGGATCTATTATGATTGGTGATTTTCATATTTCTGAAGGGGAAGAAGAGAAAAAAAGAGATTTCCGAAGAAACAATATAGGCTATATATTTCAAGATTTTAAGTTGTTTGAGCAGTTTAATATATTATTAAATGTGATGATACCTTTATTGCCGTATGAGAAGAAGGAGCAGATTGAGAACAATGCCAAGGAAATTCTGGCCAAAGTAAATCTTTCACATCGAGAGAAGCATCAGCCGGCTATGGTATCAGGCGGAGAAAAACAACGAACAGCGATTGCAAGATCCTTAATGAATCGGCCCAACATATTGCTTTGTGATGAACCAACAGGAAACTTAGATGTAGACAGCAGAAATCATGTTATGTCTATACTCAAAGACCTGCACAAAGAAGGAATCACAATTATTCTTGTAACCCATGATACAGAGTTAAGCACATACGGAAATCATTTGTTTGAAATGCGAGACGGACTGTTAACAAGAAAGCAACACTCTTAATAATTGAAGCGAATCGTTAAAGTAATCACTTCAGAGCTCGTTTGAGGTGATTACTTTTTATTGTGTGCTAAGCATGGCAACGATCTATGCAGTGAATGTTCATTGCTAGGTACATATCAACCAACCACTAGAGATACGTAAGGTAAGTTAAAGGAAATGTGTATCAAACACGCGTCGTATCTGGCTTAATGCTAAGAAAAACCTTTTGATAAATCGGGCTTTGAATCAAAGTAAAAATAAACGTGAAAACAAAGACAGGCCCACCTAAAACTAATCCAATTAAAAGCACACACGACTCGACATAAATACGAATTCTTTGAATCGATTTACCGGTTAAATCAGCGATTGAAAGCATGAAGCCATCACGAGGGCCAAGCCCTATTTATGCAGCAGAATAGGTTCCGCCTCCAACGCCCATCGCGACGATCGCTAACAGCATAATAGCGATATCCTCAACTAATGAACTTCCAACAGGGAACCATTGTAAGTATAGAAATAGATCCACAAATACACCGACTAAAAAGGCGTTAAGGAATGTCCCGACATTGATGTATTGGCGTCTTGTGAAAAATGTAAAAATCATAATAATGAGGCCAATGATGATTGTCCACGTTCCAACCGTTAACCCTATTAAGTCAAAAAGAGCAAGGCTTAATACATCCCAAGGGTGAATCCCAAGGTATTGCACTTGAATGGCAAGTGATATGCCGTATGCAAATATAACTAAACCGGTGAAGAAGATGATCAATTGTTTATAAATCATATGGAACATCCCTTTTTGCTTTTTATAAATAAATTATATTGTAACACGGAATACTGACTGGTGATATATGGAATTTAGTATGCTAAAATAGTAAGAAGAACTAGTCGAATGGAGTGTTTGGATGGCAGTTGTGACAGTTGATTTTGATGGTACATTGTATCAAGGCAATTCGTTTAAAGTGATGTTTCAAGTTGCTAAAAAAGAGTACGGTGTAAAAGAATGGGCTGTAGTTAGTGCTGGGTTAGTTAAGAGTGTGTTCGTCGGAATTTTTAAAGGGAAAGAAGCGTTTAAGCACCAGTTTTTCCATGGTTTTGTGAAGTCGTTTAAAGGTAAAAAACAAGAAGATTTAGCATCTTTTTTTGATGAGTTAGCTAGAGGAGATTTAGAAAAAGTAAACCGTGCGTTAGTAGAAAAGGTTAAGCGTCACCAAGCAGACGGTGATGACATTGTCATCTTATCAGGTGCATTAATGCCTTTTTTAAACGCGTTTGTTCGCGAAGTCGGGTTAGAAAACGTCGAGACGATTGGTACGCAACTTGTTTTCGATGATGAAGGTGTCTGTGTCGGTAAGATGGGACGTATTGTAAACGGTGATGAAAAAGTTAACCAGCTTCGTGCTTGGCTTGGAAGAAATGAGAAGGATGAGCAATCTGAAACGCTTTATGCCTATGCCGATAGCGAATCAGACGCGCCGTTGTTAGATTTAGTTGACTATCCAATTGTTGTAAATCCTGATGAGAATATGGCGAAGTTAGCGACGCAAAAAAGTTGGCCGGTGTTTTAGATTGGTTTCTCGTAGTTGGTGGATCAAGCTTTTTAGTACTTAATTTGGTAGGTGATTGACCTGAGTAACAAAATGTTGGTTGTTGTATTTAGTAGTGTGTTTATTGGTTTGATGTCCTTGGTGTTTTGGTTTTATCCTAATATCTCATCTACTGCTGACCAAAAAAGTACTGTGGAGTCAAACTATGAAAAGATTGAGCAATATACAACTAATTTAGCTGAGGTTGAAGAGGAGTATGACTTAAATTTTGAATACGCCACACTTGAACAACCGATTGGTGTGGCAAACACACTTGTCCATTATATAATCGACTTAATTGAACAGGAAGTGCTGAGCAAAGACATGGGTGAATTAACTTTGGATGAAATCGATGATGTCTTAACTGAAGTGGATAGTTCGTGTTTGGAGTTAAAAAGTCTAGTAACCTATGAAGAGTATTTTAGCGAAGAACGGCAGTATATAGAAGATAGTTTAAACGATTTGAGAGTGTTGAGAAGTTTATTAGTAGGGGTAGTAGAGTGACTTTATTAAAGGAGCTCAGTAGCTAAGGTGCCCCTAAGGTAGGTGATTTACTTTGAGTAACAAAGTGTTGGCTATTGTCTCCGTTAGTGTGTTTATTGCCTTTACATCTTTAATATTGTTGTTATATCCAAATCTTGCATCTAACGCTAACGAAGAAAGTGGTATAGGAGGATCACACCATGAAAGTATTGAACGTTTCACAACTAGTTTAGTTGAGTTGGAAGAGGAGTATGACATTGATTTTGAAAGTAAAACAACTGACAACCCAGCTGGTTATGCTCAAGCTCGTGCACATCGCATCATTGATCTCCTTGAAACTGATGTTTTAAGCCAAGATGAATTGGATGAAATGACTGAAGAGGAATGGAGCTATGTATTTAGTGTGTTGAGCGATCAAACATCAAGGGTAGTAGTTCTAACATACCATGTTAAAACTTTTAGTGAAGAAGAGCGGTATATAGAAGATCTTTTAGTTGAATTGGATTTGTTGAGTGATGTATTGGCGTGGATTGTGTATGACCTTCATTAAAGAGGCTCAAGTTTAAACTAAGTAGTTCTGCTATTTGCTACGTAATGGACTATAAAGTTTGTGAAGAAATCTACTTAAGCTAATGTGAGCAGGTTAATGAAACATCAAACATCAAACATACGAAACGGAGAGCTGTTTATGGAAGAGAATGTGTTTGAACAGATGGCAAAAAAATATGATACAAAAGAAAGAATAAAATTAGCTAAAGCTATAGTTAGGGTAATAAGACCTAAGTTACATAATAGTAAGTCGAAATCATTAATAGACTATGGGAGTGGTACTGGTCTAGTTGGTTTAGAGTTATCAGATTTAGTTGATTCTGTTTTGTTGGTAGATTCATCAAAAGAGATGTTGGAGGTTGCGAAAGCTAAGATTTCCCACAAGGAAATTACTAACTCAAGAGTACTTTATTCAGATTTCACCCAAGAAACTCCTGAACTTAAGGCTGACATAATTGTAATGTCATTAGTCCTTCTTCATATTCCAGATACTAATAAGATTTTACAAGAGTTGTTCAACATTTTAAATAATGGTGGTAGGCTACTTGTTGTTGATTTTGACAAAAACGACAAAATAACTCATCCGAAAGTTCATAATGGTTTTTCACATGAGGAATTGAAAACAAAGTTATCCGAAGTCGGATTTAAATCAACTGAAATTAAGACATTCTATCATGGAAATCGTATCTTTATGAATCAAGATGCCTCAATGTTTATATCCAGTAGTATAAAGTGATTAAAGTATAATGGCTTGTTCAACTAAAGTGGGTGTTAGTTAAAGATGAGGTTTTGATATAAAGTTGAATAAGTGAGAAAGTAACAAAAGATAATTTAATAATAACGTTGTAAAAACAACACTTACACTATCGGGATTTTAGTTGAAGTCGTTATTGTCGTGAATTGTAGGACTTTTTGTACAAAAACCTCTGTAAAAAACATGGATAAAATTGTATGATATTGGTACGGAGTGATGGCCATGACAATATATAAATGGATTGTAGGAACTTTATTAACGATTCTTCTATCAATTGTTATTTTCTTTGCTGTCGTTGTTTTGTTAGACCGTGCAGAAGCATCGAGTGAAGACGAGGAGCGAGAAGCTTTACCTGTGGGTCGAATTGTAGATGCAGAGGAAGAAGATGATGAAGAAGAGATTGATCGAGGGGAAGTACATACGGTAGAGTTAAACCCTTTTGGAGAACCTGTCAGTCAGTCTGATTTGACTAAACATGAAGTAAGAGACTACATTCATAAGATGTCGCATCAAAAGATCGAAGCAGATATTAAGAGGGGATTCTATTTAATTACGGATGAAAGAATCCATTGGCTTATTGACGGTGTAGAACAAGTGCGAGGAGAAATGCCAGGAGATGAAGTGTACTTGGATATATTGAATCGCTGGTCTCAAGGTGACTTCTCTCGTGTTGATGAAGATCATAATGTGATCTGGAATATGCAAGATGGTGAGATCGGTGAAGCGACAGGGATTTTAAATGAAGAGGAAGAGCGAGCTTATATTGAATCGAATTTAAGC
>NZ_AKIF01000174.1 GCF_000269905.1 Alkalibacillus haloalkaliphilus C5 | reverse complement strand
ACTGACCTTCTTCTAGGTCAAGTTTATTAAGAATATCCGACTGATCAATATTTTCTTTCTTAGCATTTAACACCTCATACATCGGGCTACCAGTTTTAATTACACGATCTGCTGGAATTCCTTCCCTTAATAAATACTCTCGTGCAATGTCACTATATGTTAGGTTAATATCTGCTACATGATCTACTATCTTTCTGTTTGTTTCTTCAGGTACACGTTGATCAAAACAACGGTTTCCTGCTTCCATATGAAAAATTGGGATCTTTTTACGCTTTGCAGCTATCGCTGATAAACAACTATTAGTGTCACCAAGTACTAGTAAAGCATCAGGATTTACTTCATCTAAAACTGGATCAACTGCGATTAAAACTCTTCCTATTGTTTCAACTGCGGAACCTTGTGCTGCATCTAGAAAGTAATCAGGCTTTCTTAATCCGAAATCTTCAAAAAACACTTCATTTAACTCATAGTCATAATTCTGCCCAGTGTGTACTAACACATGTTCAATAGCTTCGGACTCTTCTAACTTTTGTATAACTTGTGATAAACGAATAATTTCTGGTCTTGTACCTACTACTGTTATGACTTTTAACTTTTTCATGGTTGTTAAACCTCCAAGAAATGGGTATCTGGCTTACTTGGGTCAAATGGTTCATTAACCCACATGAGCGTTACCATATCTGTAGACCCTAAGTTCTCAATGTTATGAGTATAACCAACAGGTATATCTACTACTTCTAGTTTATTACCACTTACGAAATACTCAATCACTTCATCTTCTCCTGGTTTACGAAAACGAATAACACCTTCACCACTTACAACTAAAAACTTTTCATTTTTAGTGTGGTGCCAGTGATTCCCTTTTGTAATGCCTGGTTTAGAAACATTGACTGATACTTGTCCACGATCAACTGTCCTCAGTACTTCTGTAAATGAACCTCTATTGTCCTGGTTCATTTTAAGCTCGTAACTAAACTGGTCTTCTGGTAAAAAACTAAGATACGTACTGTATAACTTTTTAGTTAGAGGATCAGACAAATCCGGTACTGATAAATTTGAACGGATTTCTTTAAAAGAATATAGTTTATCTACTAATTCTCCTAAGCGAATTTCATGTGTAACTTTGACTTCGGAAAAATTCCCATTTGGTTCTGTTTCACCCTCTAAATCTGAGATAAACTCTTTTATTACGTCATCAATATACACAAGATTTAAGTTAACATCTGGATCACCGATTTGAATCGGCAAGTCTCGAGAAATATTATGACAGAAAGTCGCCACAGCGCTATTATAATTAGGCTTAGACCATTTTCCAAATACGTTCGGGAGGCGGTAAACAAAGACGTTAACTCCATTAGCTTGTCCGTAGTCAAACACTAATTGTTCGCCAGCCCGTTTGCTTTCACCGTAAGGATTATTATGTTCCGCTTGAATTGATGAGGTTAATAAGATTGGGCATTTATTTCCGCTATTTGATAACATTGTTAACATTTTTTTCGTGAATTCATAGTTTCCTTTCATGAATTCACTAGGGTCTTGTGGTCGATTTACACCCGCTAAGTGGAATACAAACCTTGCTTTACTACAGTACGATTGTAATTGGTCCTCCGTAGTTTCCCTTGTTACTTCGTAAACTTCTTCGAACCCACGAACATTCAACTCAGCTATTAAGTTTTGACCAATAAACCCATTTGCGCCTGTTACAAGGATGCCCATTGTTTTTCCCACTCCTTCAATTCTTGTTGAACGATATTTAAAGTTAATAATTTCTCTTTAACCTCTTCAATGCTTAGGCGATAAGTATTGTGTGAATTATACTCGTCTTCAGTTGATAGTTGTTGATCACCTTCTACAAAATACTTATCGTAATTTAAGTCTCTTGTGTCTGCCGGTACTCTATAGAAACCACCTAAGTCTTGTGCAACAACATGCTCTTCTCTTGTCAGTAAAGTTTCATATAATTTCTCACCATGCCTCGTTCCAATCACCTTAATTTCATTGTCCGCTCTAAAAAGCTTTTTTAAAGCGATAGCAAGATCTTCAATCGTCGAAGCTGGTGCTTTTTGGACCATTATATCTCCAGCTTCAGCATTTTCATATGCAAATGCAACGAGCTCGACCGCTTCTTCCAAGCTCATTAAAAAACGTGTCATACTAGGGTCTGTAACTGTGATTGGTTCGCCATTTTTTATTTGTTCTATGAATAAAGGAATAACAGAACCTCTTGAGGCCATTACATTTCCATACCTTGTCCCAGAGATTAATGTTTGTTCTGGGTCAACTGTCTTTGACTTTGCAACAAAGACTTTTTCCATCATGGCTTTTGAAATCCCCATTGCATTAATTGGATAAGCAGCTTTGTCTGTTGATAAACAGATCACCTTTTTAACCCCTGTACGAATTGCAGCTGTAACAACATTATCTGTACCTTCTACATTCGTTTTAACAGCTTCCATTGGGAAGAACTCACATGAAGGAACTTGTTTAAGTGCGGCTGCATGAAATACATAATCTACGTTGTGCATAGCATCTCTTAAACTATTAATATCTCTTACGTCGCCAATATAAAATTTTAGCTTATCACTCTTATATTGCTTACGCATATCTTCTTGTTTTTTTTCATCTCGTGAGAAAATCCTGATTTCTTTTATATCAGTATCTAAAAAACGTCTCATAACTGCATTACCAAAAGAGCCGGTGCCTCCAGTGATTAGCAAAGTCTTACCCTTAAACATATAACGAACCTCTTTTCTCTTATTCAAAATGTTGCATAATAATATTATAAGTATGTTCAGTAGTATAATTTTCTACTAGGTACTTTTTTGAGTTAATCCCTAGTTGTTTTCTTAAACTTTGGTCACAAAGCCTCTCAACATGTTCACTGAATTTTTCCACATTATCACTTTCACACCAAAAGCCAAATCTACCTTTACTTATCACATCACCTAAATCAGTATTTGGATCAGTCGCTGCTAAAATCGGAACTGATACATTCATGTAAGAAAGAATTCTAGAAGGGAAGTTCGGTATAGTAAATCTTTTATCGAGAAAAACTAAACCTACATCACATGAATTCGCAAGGACTTCATAATCATCTTTTGGAAGGTAAGAGAGTAATAAAGAATTTCTAGGCTTTTCATTTCCAAAGAATAATTTTAACTTGTCGAATTCTGTTCCAGATCCTACAACAACAAAAAATGCACCTTCACTCTTCTCATTTTGCCTTAAGCACTTTATTAAAAAATCAATCCCTTGTGGTTTACCTAAGTTTCCACCATAAAGAAATATTGTTTTGTCAGTAGGAATACCATACTTTTTTCTGATTTCCACCTTTTTTTTCTGGTTTATATTCACTGACTTAAGTTCAATACTATTAGGACAAACTTCAATCTCAGTTGATTTGGCTTGTAAATACGAATTATTATTGTACACATAATCCACATTTGCCTGTGACATGCATCCTATATAATCAGAGGTTTTATACAATTTTTTTTCTTTTGCTCTAAAGTACCAGTAAATAGGGTTTTTTTTACTAAACATCCCTAAATCTACTGCATTCTGAGGAAATATATCTTTTAGCAATAAATACGATTTCGCTTGATCTCTTTTCTTTACATATTTAATTATCTTTTCAAATGTTATTGGCGGAGTCGAATATAAAACTAAATCAAATTTCACATGGCTAAGTTTTCTCTTAACTGCCTTTAAAAACTTTGATTCTATAGTAAGTGTTGATATTCCTTTTTCAATCAAATTCGTTTTTGTTATATTACCAATTTTCACTTTAAGGAAGTTAACTCCACTATCATTTACATACTCAGTTGGTAGATTAAGACGTCGCTCCCTTGGCTAACTACATAAACATGATGCCCTTTTCTCTCAAATTCTCGTAAAAGATCAGCATATATACCGCCATCCTTAATACTGTTCAGATTCCCTATTGATAAAAATAATATATTCATATTCTCACCTTAATTTACTAATATTTATCACAGTCTATAAGCCGGGAAATAGTCTTGATTTTTTTTCACATTCACTATACTACAGATTTTATTATAATTAGTCTTATCCCATACTTTTTTACCTATATAAAAATCAAATTCTGTATTCTGACTAAACCTTTTCTTAAATTCGTATAAACCATCCTCTGAGGAACTTGATCGCCCACCACCATGGTGGATTAATTCGTAGCCTTTTTCCTTCCCCCATCTTGTAACAGCATACCTTAAGATATATGCAGGATATAATTCTAGGTATTGACTCAAGGTTCCAGAAAGGTGTATATGTATATAACCACCATATACAAAATACAACCCTTGAGAAATTGTTGCCCCTTTATATGTAGCTTTAACTAATACAATATTTTTTTTAAAATTTAATAAGAGATTATCGAAATATTCTTCTCCAAAATAATAATATTGTGAGGCATTGTTTCTATCCATCGTTGAATAATAAATGTCTTTGAATTCCCCTATACTTTCTGGACTTTCTATAACTTCATATGAAATACCTTTATTCAATGCTTTTCTAATTTTTTTCCGACAGCTTTTAGAAAACTCACTCATCACTGGATCATCATAACTTTTCAAATCAGTACCAAGAGTTTTTCTATTAAATGAAACATTATAGATCTTATTAAAATCGTTAGCATTATTTATTATAGGGTGAAAACGAACAAATTCACTAACAATTTTTTTTTCATAACAAAACTTAGCAAATTCCTTTTCATAAGTGTCTAACAATAAACTTTTTTGTTCATAATTAACTTTTTCTATTATTGGGCCCCCATACCCATAAGGGGTTGTTATGTCATAAAACGTCTCTCCACATAATTTGACAGGAATCTCACGAAGTATAAATAGATTTGACACCCTTCCATATTCACAAGTCACTGAAAAGTTTAGAGCTTTTCCATTTTCAAGATACTCATTTACCTTAGCATAATTGACATCGAAATATATATCATTCATATTTATAACCTCTTTTTCATATATAGCCTTTCTACCTCAAAGTTTCTTTTCTTATAGAAATCAACGGCTGTTTCATTAGTTTTTGTTACAAATAATTCGATATCAATAATCTTCTTGTCATTGGCGTATCTTTCTACTTCATTCCACAAAGATGTACCGATACCTAATCCCTGTTTATTTTCTTTTACAACAAAGTGGTTTATATGTATAACTTTATGGTCACCAATATCCTTCTCAAAAAACCAAATAAAACCTACTAGCTCTTTACAGACTATGCTTCCAAGAACGGTAGCTTTACCTTCTAATATATAAGATTTTAAAGAGTCTACTCTTT
>NZ_AKIF01000173.1 GCF_000269905.1 Alkalibacillus haloalkaliphilus C5 | reverse complement strand
TGCTTTCTTCTTATTCTTGTTCGGTAATGTTATGACGAGAGAAGGATTAGGACAAAATGGGCCGATTCATTTTCTATACACACAACCTGTTCGACGTGGAACTGTTTTCGTCAGTAAAGTTATCACAATTGCTCTGATGTCATTATTGACGGTTGTAGGTGTTGGTTTATTTTCGTTACTGCTAGGAGTTGTTTTTGATCGTTTAGGTGCATGGGATTATCCTGTATTGATCTATGAACCTGAGTTCCAGTTTAGCTTTATGCCGATGGGGACATTTTTAATATGGTCAGCGTCGTTGTTCTTAATGGTTCTTGTCTTTTGTTATGCTTGGTTGTTTTTATTTTCAGTATTAGCAAGACGAACATCGATTGCGATTGGTTTAACGTTAGCTGTCGTGTTTTTGGGTGTACAATTCAGCGATCAAATCATCGGTGCTTATAATCCATTCTTATATTTTGATGTGTACGAAATAATCACGCTGGAAACAGCGTTGGTGCAGGAGAATTTTAACATCAATCTAGTTAATGGTGTTGTGTCACTTGGAGTTAGTAGTTTACTAATTTTTGTCGTGTCATATTTTGTGATGAAAGTGAAAATGAAGTAGTGAGGGGTTTTTGCATGATTGTTAAAGTTGATGGTCTAAAGAAAAAGTACAAGAAGGATTGGGTTTTAAAAGGAATCGATATAGAAGTAGAAGAACCACAAATTATAGCGCTAGTTGGCCCAAATGGATCGGGTAAGACAACGTTGATGAATTGTATGACGAATTTGTTAACCTATGATCAAGGTGAAGTGGAATTACTCGGTCAGAAAAATACTGACACGAAAATTTTTAAAGACGTCTCGTATCTTCAAGATAACCGGATTTTATACGGAACGTTAACCGCTTATGATCATTTGAAATTTATTTGCGATGTTCAAGGGTTACCTAAATCGAAAATTGAAGAAGTCGCTAAGCGCGTCGGGATGGAAAGTTACTTAAAGAAACGCGTACAAAGTTTCTCATTAGGGATGAAGCAGCATTTGTTGTTAGCGATGGTTATTATTAATGATCCTAAGGTATTGTTAATGGATGAGCCACTAACAGGGTTGGATCCAACGAGTGCGATTGATATGCGTAATATTTTGTTAGAGCTAAGAGAAGAAGGAACGACGGTTATTGTTTCGTCGCACAACCTTGATGAAATTGATCGACTGACGAATAAAATTTACTTTTTAAAAGATGGCGCGCTTTTAAAAGAGTCGCTCGAGCAATTTGCAACGAAGGAATATTACTTAACTGTTGATGATTTGACGAAGGCTGAAGGTGTTTTGGAAGAAGCGGCCATTACTTTTTCAGTTTATAACCAAGAGCAAATAACTTTTGAAGAAACAGATGTTGAGCTTCAGACTGTCATTGATCATTTAAATAAGCAGGGTGTAGCAATTTTAGATATTGAAAATGAACGTGTCGGTGCTGAAAAGCGCTATCGTGAGCTGTTTGAAGGGGACGCATCTGTATGAAGTTACTAGTCTTTGAATTTAAAAAAATGTTCTTTTCGAAAAAGTTTTTAGTTTTATTGGCTTTTTTAGTCGCGTTAGTTGTACTGTTGTTTTTTCGGAATGTTATTTTTGAAGAGTATGTTTTAGATGAGAAGCAGTCGAACTATAGCTATTTAGTAGAAGTTAGCGAGATGAATAATCGCACTTATACTAGACAGCTTGAACAAGATCTTGAAGAAGGGACAGAAGAATATGAAGAAATAGAAATGCGTCAAGAGATGAACTTGGATCTTTTAAATACAGCTGATGAACTGCATAATTTAGTTGGGACAGATGAATGGCAGCAGCAATTAAATGTTGAAATATCTTTTATGGAACAAGTAAGAGATTATCGTATGGCAGAAGGGGAGTACCCCATTACTGAAGAGGAAATTCACCATACGCTTGCGCTGAACCAACAACTCTTAGCACAAGGTATTCCGAAAGAAATTGAGAACTATAGTCAAGCGCCACCTAATTTCTTGCTCCAAGTTGTTAATTTATGGGTGACGTTAGGTGCGTTAGTGGTTGTATTATTATTAATTGGTGACTTGATGACGAATGAATTTGAAAGTCGTTCGATTAACTTATTGTTCACGCAACCATTTAATCGTGCGCATATTATTGTGAGTAAATTTGTAAGCTCGCTGATTGTATACTTAATCGTTTCAGTGGTTGTGTTGTTGACCCCACTGGGAGTTAGTTATCTGTTTGGGACGGAAGGCAATTTCCAATACCCAGTCATTATTGAAGTGGATGGTGTTTTAAGGGCGCTGACGGCTGTTGATTATGTCGTGCAAGCTGTTGGATTAATGAGCGTGATGGTCGTGTTTATGATTTCGCTCTATTTACTTTATAGCTTGTTATTCAAACAAACGATTATGACACTGTTTGCTTTGTTAGGAACTTTATTATTAGGTTATATTTTAACCGCTACTTTTTCTATGGATGCCTTGGCGTGGTTTAATCCATTTAAATATGTCTTGCCTGAACAAGCAATTTTAACACAAGAAAATGAGAGATGGTACGATGCAATTCCAGTCACATTAATCGTATCATGTGTACTACTTTTCATTGCTTCAAGAAAAATTAAAACGAGTAAAGTTGATTAATAGGACCCGCGACAGCTTAGGTGGCTGTCGTGGGTTTTGGTTTATTTGAAGGTGTATTTTTTGCGAGTTTTGCCCGACAATAATTTGGTCTCGTCCGACAGGTAGTTTGTCCGACATTAAGTGGCAGTCGTAAGACAATTATGGTGATTTGTCCGTCAATAAGTCGCTGTTGTCCGACATTAAGGGTGATCTATTCGGTAATAAGCAGTCCTTATTCGGTAATAAACCGCTCTATTCGGTAATAAGCAGTCCTTATTCGGTAATAAATCGATCTATTCGGTAATAAACCGCTCTATTCGGTATTAAATCCCACTTATTCGGTAATAATACCTGCTATTCGGTAGTTATCAACTACACTACCCACTCTTCTTCTTCCCTGAAGCTGTGGTCTTTTTCTTTTGGCCACCGCCAGTAGATTTTTTCTTCTTCTGACCGCCTTTTTGCGTTTTGTTAAGCGACTTTTCTAAAGCGTCCATTAAGTCGGTGACGTTGTCTGGTTTTTCTGGTTCTTTCGCTGTTGCGACTTCTTCGCCGTCTTTCTTCTTCTCGATTAAATCAAGTAAAGCTGTTCGGTATTCGTCTGTATATTTTTCTGGATCGAATTCGGTTGTCAGTTGGTCGATTAACATTTTCGCTGTTTCTAATTCTTTTTCTACGACGTTATCTTCTTCTGGCACGTTCGGCACTTCGCCAACGTCCCGGACTTCATCTGGATAGTGGATCGTTTCCATGACGATCGTATTGTTATAAATACGTACGACAGCTAAATGTTCTTTTGAACGGATTGTAATTTTGGCTAGTCCAATTTTGCCGCTATCTTCTAAAGCTTGGCGTAGTAAGGAATAGGCTTTGCCACCGCCTTCGCTTGGCGATAAGTAATAACTTCTGTCAAAATATATGGGATCAATTTCCTCTAACTTAACAAAGTCGACGATTTCAACGGATTTATCGTCTTTTGCTTCTTTTAAATTTTCTAAGTCTTCATCTTCTAAAATGACGAATTTATTTTTCGTATACTCAAAACCTTTGACGATATCGTCGTTTGTCACTTCGGTTTCACAAACGGGGCACGTCTTTTCATATTTAACGGGGGACTGGCATTCTTTGTGCAAGTTGCGCAATTTAATGTCTTTGTTTTCAGTTGCGGAATGTAGCTTGACTGGTATATTGACAAGGCCGAAGCTTATCGTCCCTTTCCACATCGTATGCATCACGATCATCTCCTTTATTGGTTATCTTTTCTCGTTTAGTGATAAAAATGCACCTTTACGTTAAAAATAACCGTGTGAAATTGGAGGTGCGCGTTATGTGGAAGCCGATGTTGCTGACACTTGTTGAGGATATGCCGACAGGTGACAACTGGGTGTATGAAGTAAAATATGACGGATTTCGTTGTGGGCTTGAATGGACGGAAAAGGGAGTGAAACTGTGGAGTCGTAATGGCAATGACTTCACGGCACAGTTTCCTGAAATTACGGCTTGGTGTGAAGATCATTCTGAACAGGTCAAACCGCATCTACCGCTATTTATAGACGGTGAATTAGTCGTGTTGGATTCAGAATTAAAAGGGAACTTCTCACTTATTCAAACGCGTGGGCGCATGTCAGCGAAAGATCGAATCAAAAGTGTCAGCCAAAAAAGACCCGCGACGTTTATGGTATTTGATCTGTTGCAGCTTAAAGGAAAAAGTTTAGAAAGCCAACTTTTACATAAAAGGCGTAGTCAATTAGAGGAGTTATTCGGCGAAGGAGTATTTAGTTATAACGAAAGAATAAATGTCGTAAAGCAATACGATAATCCGCAGCAAATATGGCAAGATGTGCAATTCCATCAAGGTGAAGGAGTTGTAGCTAAAAACGAACGCTCCAAAGTAACGAGTGGAAAACGAAGTGAACAGTGGCAAAAGATTAAAAATTGGCGGACGGTTACAGGCTTTTTAACACAATGGAATATGGAAAATGAATATTTTGACGTATCGGTTTACAAAGGTGAGGAGATGACCCTTTTAGGTAAGCTGAAACACGGCTTTTCTGATGAAGAAAAAGAAACGCTTAAAGCTTTTGTTTATGAAAATGGTGAAAAAATAAACGCAAAAACATGGGAGATTCCGCCGAGTGTCTGTTTAGAAATTCACTGTTTAGAAGCAAAAGATCGAGAGCTGCGCGAGCCTGTCTTTCATCAATTTCGTTTTGACATAGAGCCTAGTGAATGTACGTGGGAACGTGTTCAAGAAGGGTTAGGGCAGTTGCCTGACTCTGTTGAAATTTCTAAGCCAGATAAGTTGCTATTTCCACAGTTTAATAAACGTGATTTTGTCTTATACTTGCGTGATGTGGCCCCACTTTTACTTCCAAGGTTACAAAATAAGCGATTGACGATGATTCGGTTTCCTGACGGTGTCGATGATCATTCATTTTACCAAAAACATTTGCCTGATTATGCACCTGACTTTATCCAAACAGTTCCGGGTGATGATGAAGATGAGGATATCGTCTGTCAAGATTTGCAGACATTGCTTTGGTTCGGCAACCATGCGGCAATTGAGTATCATGTGCCTTTTAACACAGTCGACTCAGAGTTACCTGATGAAATGGTCTTTGATTTAGATCCACCGACTCTAAAGCAGTTTCCGTTAGCGGTTTTCGCAGCACAGTTGATTAAAGAAATGTGTGAACACCAAGAGTATGACGTGTACGTGAAAACGTCGGGGAAAACGGGATTGCAGTTGCATATTCCGTTAGATGAAGAGACGACTTATGATGACACGCGTGAATTTATGGAAGCAGTGGCGCAAGTGCTCGTCGAAAAATATCCTGAAAAATTTACGATCGAGCGGTTGAAGAA
>NZ_AKIF01000172.1 GCF_000269905.1 Alkalibacillus haloalkaliphilus C5 | reverse complement strand
CTCTTCTAATATGTGAATTTGATCACTCTGAACCGCTTTAAGTTGGTTTGCTCCTTCACGTTTTTTCAGAATGTCTGGGTTCATTTTCTTCTCTTGTACCCCAACCCACACCATACAAATTTCATCAGGATCTTTTTGAATGACTTCGTCCCACTCAACTTGAATACTAGCTTCTTCATAGTCTGAAAAGACATTTGACGCCCCAGCTAACTCACTAATATAAGAGAGCCAATTTTTCTTTCCAGGTGTAAAAATCGGCTTCGGCCACCATTCCCAGTAGATGTTTTTTTTATTAGGAATCGTATTAGCAATTGTTCGATACTCATTAATCACTTGATAATAATCATCATATACCTGTTGTGCCTTTTGTTCTTTTCCTATTTCCTTACCTACTGTTAATAGGTCATCTGCTATTTCATCTAATGAATTAGGATCTAAAATGATATACGGCATTTGCTCTTCTTTTAACCGTTCAATGTTCTTCTCCATACCTGGAACACTTAACGAAGCTAACACTAAATCTGGCTGTAATGCTTTTACTTTATCAATATCAATATTTAAGTCCCGCCCTACTCTCGGTAGATTATTAATTGACTTTGGCCAATCACTATCATCATCTACACCAACGAGTAAATCGATTGCATCTAAATAAGCTAAAATCTCTGTATTACTTGGGCAGATTGACACAATACGCATGTTAACACTCCTACATTAAGAGACTTAATAAAATATATACGACTACAACAATAATTACGACAAGCCATGCCGGACGTTTCCAAAATTGTAATAAACTAAAACCTAACAAAGCAACTGCAAAATCTAATTCTGACATAATTCCACTCGTAAAAATCGGGTGATAAAACGCAGCTATTAAAATACCAACAACAGCAGCATTTACCCCTAGTAGCGCAGCCCCTACATACTTCATTTGACGTAACTGTTGCCAAAACGGAAGTATTCCAATAATAAGAAAAAAGGATGGTAAGAAAATAGCAATAGTTGCTACTAACATACCTGGTATACCATGAATAATCGTTCCTAAGTAGCTCGAAAATGTAAAGAGTGGTCCTGGAATCGCTTGAGCTGCACCATAACCTGCTAAAAACGTGTCTTCACTAATTAAACCGCTTGGGACAAGTTCACGCTCAAGCAATGGTAAGACGACATGACCTCCCCCGAAAACAATTGAACCTACTCGGTAAAAGATATCAAACAACTCTATGTAAATATGGTTATAAAAGTGATTAAGAATTGGCAACAACGCCAATAACGTTACAAAAATTGATAAAGAAATAGCGCCAATTTTTTTAGAAAAGGTCATAAACGTTTCTGCTTCATTAGGCTTAGCTATATTTTTAAAATATAAAGCACCGATTAATGCAGCTAACGCTATGACGACTAGTTGTGTTGTTGCAAACGGAAATAGAAGTAACACCGTAGCAGAACCTACTAATAAAGCTATACGGGGTAAATCAGGCGCAAGCTTTTTCCCCATATTTAAAACAGCATGTGCCACTACCGCTACTGCTACAACTTTTAGAGCACCGATCCATACTGCATCAGCTAAATTAAGTTGAATAACATACCAAGCAAAAATCGTAAGTATTAGCACTGATGGTAAAGTAAAACCAATCCACGCTAATAAACCACCGATTAAACCTCCCCGTAACATTCCAATAGATATTCCAACTTGACTACTAGCTGGACCAGGTAAAAACTGACATAGCGCTATGAGGTCAGCATACATTTGGTCTGACAGCCATTTGCGTCTTTGAACATATTCCTCTTGGAAGTAGGCCAAATGCGCAACTGGTCCACCAAAAGATGTGAAACCTAGGCGGGTTGCAATTAAGAAAATTTCTATGTATCTTGATAACCGTTCCAACTAAAATCCCCCAACATATCAAAAGTAAGAAAAGAGACTGTATATTTATACAGCCTCTTTTTATTATATCTTGCGAAAACTTATTATGCCATACTGATGTTTATAACTTAGCTCAATTATAGTTTAAACTTCTGAACTTGACCATTTAAGTCGTCTGCTAACTTGGATAAATCGTTAGCTGCTCTTGTGATCTCATCCATTGAGCTATGAGCTTGCTCTACTGATGCAGCGGTTTCTTCAACACCTGCTGCTGATTCTTCAGATATTGAAGCAATTTCTTCTACTGATTTATTCATTTCTTGACTATCGTTCATAACTTCTTTCAAGCTAGATGTAATCTCTTGAATTTTACCAACAACTTCATTAATTGAATCATTAATTTTAATGAATCTTTGTTGTGTATTTTTAATTTGTTCAGAACCTTCTTCTACTTCTGTGTATCCTGACTCTAATGATTTCGTTACTTCTTTCGATTCGGTTTGAATTGAATCTACAATAGTTGTAATATCACCAACTGAGTGACTTACTTGTTCTGCTAATTTGCGCACTTCATCTGCTACAACTGCAAACCCTTTACCGTGTTCACCAGCTCTTGCTGCTTCAATCGCAGCGTTTAACGCAAGAAGATTTGTTTGTTCAGCGATGTCTTCAATTACTTGAACAAGTTTGGAAATTTCATTAGATTGCTTGTCTAAACCTTTAACTTTTTCAACCGAGTCTTCAACAATAGAATGGATTTGTTGCATTTGTGATACTGACTGTGTCATTAGTTCACGGCCTTCGTCAGCCATTGACAAGACTTCTTCTGAGGCATGTGACACATTGTCTCCATTTTCGTAAGACGTTTGCACCTTTTTCACTAATTGATCCATCATTTCAGATATAGATGAAGCACTTTGAGCTTGAGTTTCAGAACCAGAGGATAACTCTTGCATAGTTGATGCAATTTGTTCACTACCTTCACTCACTTCTTGAGCTGAACGGTTTACTAACTCACTTTGGTTCGTTAGTGAACCAGAAGCGTCTGAAACTTTACCAATAATATTTTGAAGGTTTGCTTTCATTGTGTTCATTGAGTTAGCAAGACTGCCAATTTCATCATGGCCTTTGTAATTTACATCATTTACTGATAAATCACCATCTGCAATTTGATCTGCAACTTTAACAACAGAGTTAATATTCTTTTTAACATTACGGCTTATAACCGTTAATAAAATAATCGCTATAATGACAGACGCAACTAAACCAGCAACTAAGTATGCTTGAATTTGAAACATCGCATTTCTCGTTTCAACAGCAGAAGCATTAAAGTCTTGCACAACCATACCTCTAAGTTCCTGAATCATGTCCAATGTATCTCCTCGAAGGCTTGTGACTACAGCTCTTGAACCTAATGCATCTTGTTCATCACGGTTACCAATCGCGACAACAATTTCATCATTAACTATTTCAGTAATGCGTTCATTGTTAGTCATAATTTCATCCATTATTGCGTTTTGTTCACTACTTAAACCAGGGCGCACCTGTTCCTCTAAAGTAACAAACTCTTCATTTAAATCTCTATAACCATTTACATAATTATTAGTTTTCAAAAGCACATAATCACTAATCATTATATCTTTTTCATTAAAGACAGAAGCCATTTCTCCTACTGTAATAGCTTCCTCACTCAATTCTACTTGTTCATTAATGGTCTGATCAGACAAGTATGCTTGTAGAAAAACAAGCCCTGAAGCTGCAGAAAATAATAATAATGTGATAGCAAAAACGAGACCATACTTTTTTCCAATTGACATGTTAAGTAAGGTACCTTTTCGTTTTGACGGTTTTTGATTCTTTTTCTCTTTTTTACCCTTTGGTAACTTTACTTTCTTCTGTCCATTCTTTCCCATGCTAATCCCCCTAAAATCCAACAAGAGTTTCCTTATTTACATGAATTTTCACAATAAAATATTAATTTTAGATTAGCATAGGCTTCGACAAAAAACAACGTTATATTATCATTATTTACATAAAAATTAAGTCTTGATACACAGTATAAATGACTTACAATTAACCAAAGTCTTACTGTGACTTGTTATCTTATCAATCTTTTGACTTATATCTTTACAGGATCTGGCTTAAAATATAGTTTAGTTTTAAAGTAATCACGCAAGACAGTTTTCAACTTAGATACTTGTTCCCTACTATTTGGACTCGGTTGAAATCTAATTGTTAAGCTTTCGGTTGAATCAGATAAAGCTTCGTCGACTCGAACTTTGATCTTTCCGTTGTATAAAGCTGAATGAATGAGCTGCTGTTTTACTTTAATGTAATCTGCTTCTATTTGATTTTCTTTAACATAGGCGATTTTTTGTTCATTATGTATAGCTTCAGTATAATAACGATTAATAAATTGTGTATCACAGTAATTGTGTACAACATTTCTTCTTTCGTTAGGCTCAACTTCTTTCCACATCGCTTTACCTAATTTATATAAATTTAATCCATAACGCGGCCGCTCATAAAGTTGTAACTCAGTTAAACCAATATCCAAACTCATTAATCCTGCCTTTTTAATTAGTGGTATTTGATGATACGTAGCCCAGCCTTCGTTCATTATTTTTGTTTGACTAATTGCTTCAAAGTACTTTGCTTCATTAGCCACTAAATTAGCAAGCTCTCTTTCGTATCTACATAAATTCAGTCTATTTATTAAGCTGTCTAAATCTAATGTTGTCACATGAATTAAATCAAAAAGGTCATTCATTTTAGATAAAAATGAAACAACTTCAGCATAACCATACACTCTTACTGCTTCATCAAATATACGGCGATGATGGAAAAGTTTCTTCCTCATATTTTCTGCCTGTTCCTTTAAGTACTTGTTATAGTGTAAAAAATCAGAGTGCCCAAATGAGTGAGCTAAAATCATTAAATTGATCACTTGATCGTTGCTTTTATTTATGTATGCGATCATATCTATTTGATCAAACATTTCTGCTACGTAGTGATCATGACTCGATTTCTTAGGCTGGTATAGCCGTTTTTGATAACCTTTTGCCTGTATTAAGTCAAGCTCTCTGCTATCGATTGTCATTGTTTTAAATGCTTTAGGCTCCAAGCCAACAAGTGAGCAATTTCCCTTCAACATTTCATAAGGGTTATTCAAAGACATCCCACCTTTGGTGATCATATTTGGGCAATAAAGTGGTGAGTTTATCAGCGTTCAGGAATTTTATAAGCGTTCGAGCGAATTTATCAGCGTTCGCAAACTTTTTTCAGCGTTCAGACGAACTTTATCGGCGCTCGTCAACTTTTATCAGTGTTCAGACAAATTTATCGGCGCTCGATCAAATTCATCAGCGCTCAAGTATGCAAAAAGATGGAGCTACTTATTAGCTCCATCTTCTAAAAATTATTAACGTTCTAAATTAGGGAAAACACGATCTAACATCGCATTGAACTCTTCGAAGAATCCTTCAATTGGATCCCCTTCATTAACACGTTCAATATAATCGTTAACCATGTTGAAGAAGTCAGGGTTGGCAGAGACATAGACATTATTTAAATCTTGCTTTCTCGATTTAACAACGTCTGCAACCTCTTCTTTAACTTCATCACTTACTTCATCAGTACCATTATCATTATTATGAAGTACAACTGCTACATATGCATTGTTATCTCCAGTCATGACATATGCTTGACTCACTTCATCAACTTGGTCTGTTACATCATCTGCTACTTCTTCAGCAACG
>NZ_AKIF01000171.1 GCF_000269905.1 Alkalibacillus haloalkaliphilus C5 | reverse complement strand
CATCGCCATTGAGTCGATGCACCTGAGACAGCTAAAAACAAATGGTCACCTTGATTGAATAAATTATATTGTTCATTGAAGCTTAGAACATCTTCTTTCATGTAACTAAAGCCGCCTTTTACCTACAATTTGATTACTTGTATATCGTACCATTATGACAACACTCTATTCAATCAACAGAACTATAATGCTTGCAAGATAAAATAAAGAGCAGATAAGTGTATTCCGACAAGCGATGTAATGCTTATAACTTCAGCACGGTCTATTTCACCTCTTTTTTTCCTATGCGAAGTTTTTATGTTGCTTTGCGTTTGGGTAGCTATTGGTAACTGTTTCGTTACATAGTCGATTTCTCGCTTCATCGCTAAGGCGTTTGCGTGTTTCCCTAACAAGGCTTTCTTTACAACAGGTTGGAACGGTGTAACCATTTGACTAGCTGCTAACACTTTTAACACATCTCGATTCTGACTCGCTACTTTCAAATGATTTGAAGGGTCTGCTTGAATCATACAAATCGCTAATGAGAACAAATCGTATTGAGGATCTGCTTTACGACTACCTAAACGCCAATAACCTCGATCATAAAAGGTTGTATACTCTCTAATTCCTCTTCCTACTTGAGTCACACCACCGACATCAACTAACCTTACTTGCTTTGTTTGTTGTTCAATTATAATGTTATCAGGTTTCAAATCACCAAATACAAACCCAAGTAGATGAAGCTGATGCAATGCTTTTAGTAACTCTGAAGTAATTTGCCCTAACCGTTTTAATCCTATAGAAGAGAAATGTTCACTAAGAATACGTCCTTGAACATATTCCATGACGTAAAAGCTGTATTTCTCACCTTGCCTTATATAACCGTCATCTACATCTAACAAAGAAGGCCCAAGCTTCACGCCCTGGGCCTTTCTAAATTTCCTTAATACATTGGATTCTGATGTAATAACAGCTGGGTCTTTACTAATTTTCAAAGCCACTAAGTTTTGATTAATAGAAGCTAAATACGTCGACCCTCTAGCTCCTTCACCTAGCAGGCGTTCTATTCGATATTGCTTGTGGTTCCAAACACCTTGAATGCGATCACCTTTATAAAGACTGACGGTAGGATGAATCGACGACATCGTATGCCGCTCCTCTCATAACTTCATCGCCCATACTAATATGGAAAGCTTTAGCCGCTTCTTTTAAAGCTGCACCTGTTGGAGTGATCCCACCAACTGCGAACTTAGGAAATACTTTAGCCAAACGGTTCCCATCATTTGTCCATTCTAGTAATTCTTTTACGACTTTCTTTCTCGTTGGGAATTGGTAGATCGAGAAAGAATGTGAACCAGCACGAGCATCTAAGCTTAAAATCAAGTCATCTAACGATTCTTTAACAGAAGACATTTTATTTTGCATACTTGCACTCGTATCTACTAATACAAGTACTTTTAAATCACACGTTTCGCCTAACTCTTCCATCACCTCTTGTACTTCACCTCTCGTTTCTGGAGGTAAAGACTCTTCATCCGCTTCTTTGCCAAAGATTTGTTGTAGCTCTTTATTAACATACCCTTGAATCGTTTGGTTCATCGCTTGCTTTGTTACCATTTGAACTGTTTCAGATAAATCATCTGCATAAACAATTCGGCTAATGCCACCGCCTGCTTCTGCAATATCATTAACTTCTTGCAAACCAGTTGGGTCTTCTGTTTGATCATCTTCTAGTACACCTATGACATTGACGGTAATTCCCTCTTGTGCAATTTGCTGACTAACAGATACCGGGTCTTCACCTTGGTTTGAACACCCGTCTGTAATTAATAGAATTTGTCTAACCGTACCTTTACTCATACAAACGCCTCCTCTTTTTTGCTATAACCATTGTTGACATGAAATGAGGAGAATATACGTCAGCTAGACAGATGCTACAGAAGAGAAAGAAGCCCACTTCGGTCTACTCTTCTCTACTTTCGTAACGAGTACCGTCATATCATCAATAATATGACCGTGATTACTTCGAATTGTCTCTTCTAATACTAAATCTGCTACGGCTTGTGGGTCTTCTGTTTCAATTTCACGGATTTTACGCTTTAACCAAGCTTCCCGGTTTTCGCTAAAATTCATTGATTCTAATATGCCGTCACTTACCATAATTAATAGATCACCGTCTTTTAATTCTTCACGAACAGGTTCTACATCAAATTCTTCTAAAATACCAATTGGTAAGTTGCCAGACTCAACAGGGTATACCGAGCTTCCTCGTTTTATATAACTAACCATCGCGCCGATCTTTAAAAAGTTGGCATGAGGTTCTTGTAAATCAATGAACGCTAAATCCAATGTTGCATAAATCTCATCTGAAGTTCTTAACGATAAGATTGAATTAATGGATTGTAATGCCACTTGCTCATTTATTCCAGATTGTAAAATTTGCTTAAGTAACTTCAATGTCTCAGAACTTTCTAAATAAGCGCGTTCTCCATTACCCATTCCATCACTAATTGCTAAAGCGAATCGACTTTTACCTAGCTCTAGCATTAAATAACTATCACCTGATAAAAAGTTGCCTTTTTTCGCTGCGTGGGCAACACCTGAACTAAGCTGATAATTTTTCACGGAACTAAACGTAAATGTACGGTCTCCATTTCGTTCGTTTACTGATTGTTCATCTTCAACGACAACCGTTTCTTCTAATAAATCCGATAAGAGGGGCGCAATTAACTTCTCACCTTCCCCTCGATAATCATTAAAATAAACCGTCATCTCAATATCAACATTTCCTTTTTCAATAGAAAACAATTCTAAATGCTCTAGGGAAAAATGATGAGCTTCTAGTATTCTACGAATTTCCTGTTCGTGCCAAAAATACTCTTCTCGTTCTTTCACCATTTCCTTAGCAAAATTATTCATTACTTCTGACACACCATTTAATTGTTCAGAAACAAACTTCCTACTTTCTTTCACTTGCTGCTTTAATCGTTTGTTCGCTTTATAGTAAGACAACTCATAACGCATTTGATCGACAACTTGATCACTTTTAACGCAAAAGTTTTTAAGTTTGCCGACATTAAAATTAACATTGGACGTATCATTCTCTTCAATCGACATAATCGTTTGTTGTAAGACAGGGTAAGTTCGGTCGAAGTTATTCACCCAGCAAGAATGCTTTTTCAAACATGTTTGACACGTTTTCTCTGTTACTCGGCTTAAATATTCGTCTACATCACTATTCGGATCACTCGGCTTACCATCTGTATCTATATAAGCAAAACTATGAGATAACGCTTCAAACATTTCAGAAAAACGTTCTACACGACTAGCAGTAGCATCTCGAACTTTTTGTAAATACTGTTCATTTTCCTCTTTTTCTTCTTCAGTACCTGGAACGTATTTCGCAATTTTACTAATTAAACTTTTCGGCGTTATCATAAACAAAGCTGCTGCAACAACCGCTTGTAATAACAGTTGCTCAAGTGGAATGATTTCGATGTTGTACATACCGATTAAAAACGCTGACACGAAAAGCCCTATTGTAACAGCATACCGATTAACATCTTTCATTAAGCCACCTAGTAACCCGGCTAGTGCTAACAAACTGACTTGGTACAAATGAAAAGCGCTCACTAAACTTAGCATTAAGCCGATCATGACACCGACCGCTGAACCGACAGTTGCTCCAGCAATAAAAGCAGCCATAACAACTAAGTACATAGCTCCCACTTGTTCTAAAGACAATTCATATATTGAGAGACCGACAAACCCTGTTAAGACAGCCGTTGATAAAATAACGATACAAACCATTTCTTCGACTTTCAGTTTGAGGCGAGGTGCTTTAAGCTTTAAAAAAGGATAAGATTGAATAAAGACCATAACAAGAAAACCAGCCAAAGCTGCCTCTAACACAAAAGTTGCCACATCGTATATAACTACTGTTCCTGCAACAGCTTGTACAATTAATCGACCAACTACAACACTAACGAATGTAGCCACTGCCATCCATTTAATTCGCTTCTCTACCTTGTGCACCCATTTCTTATAGAGCATCATTAAAATTAACCCTGAAAGCAAAATATAGGAAGCGTGCGAGAAACTAACCGTAATCGCCCCGGCTACCGCAAAAAGAAATGTCGGAAAAGCAAACTGTCTCTTTGCAATGATTGCAGTTGCTAAAAATGCTAAAGCAAATGGAGATATCGATGTTAATACAATAGCTCGTCCTAAAAAGAAACTTAATATATAAAGTAAAACCCCACGGGCAAAAAGTAGTTGGCTAACAGAGCTTTTTAACGATGCGACCCACTGACTAATTTTATGGATCTTTGAACCGTCAGCTGAGACTGCCATTTTAAGTAATCGTTCCATTTTGTCACCACCCCTTTATATGAAAATTCAAACATATTTATGACTAAAACTTTGTCAAAATAAAGGATTGTGGTAAAAAAAGTATTCGACTTACAAACTTCATGAAATAACTTTATTCTACACTTTTTATACTGAAGGTTCACGCGGTTTAAAGCAGTTTTTAGCTTTTGTTAGTTCTTTTCGTATAAGTAAATCGAATTTTTAATATAGAAAAGGTGAAAATATTGTTGACATGTGAAATAACGTGTTGTACTATAATTTTTGTGCTCATCAAGAGAAAACAACACATGGCGGTGTAGCTCAGCTGGCGAGAGCGTACGGTTCATACCCGTGAGGTCGGGGGTTCGATCCCCTCCGCCGCTACCATTTTTAATATGAAGGCCCATTGGTCAAGTGGTTAAGACACCGCCCTTTCACGGCGGTAACAGGGGTTCGAATCCCCTATGGGTCACTACTTAAAACACGTCATATAATTATGGCGTGTTTTTATTTTGATTAATTAGTCTCTAAAGTTTGGCTCTAAAATATTTGTTGGGGTAGCTGTACAATTTCTTACAAAAAGGTTGGGTAGCTTTTACCTGAACCGTTGGAATCAGGTGATCCGCTTTCGGTGGACGCTTTCACCCACAGGCCACAAGTGCAACATCTACTCAAACTCCCCTACGGTCGTTTATCGCAGTGTTTTCTATGCAGGGGCACGGCTCGAGCCAGGCAACTTCATCGAAACTGCATCTTTGAAACTTGCACTGAGGAACCCTGCTTCGAAGCACTGCTTGTAGACGCAGGTGCATCACTCGGCAGACAAAGGAACTTCTGCTAAGTACCGGACGTCAATCACAAACGCCGAAGTGACCCACATCCTGTGCGCCTCTGGGGGTCTCGAGACACGTGCTGTTCCCGTGACGACCCGGACGGTCTAATGTCGGCGTTGGTCACAGGACGTGACCGCTTTTAGCCGACCTGGCGTCGCCACCTTCGCTCCTCACCTGATACCAACTCTGTGCTTAACCAAGAATATAAAAAAGCACGTTAACCCCTTAATTGTCCCCTTGTTTTATACCACCAAAACAAAAACAAAAGGAGTTGCATGCATATGAATCATAACATGGCATAAATTAGCAGTGTCCTTAACGGGCACCCCACACTTGACTTAGAACCATTAATCAAAATTAACTTTATATTATCCTCTCAACAGAACCAAAAAACACGTAACCCTAAAAAGAGTTACGTGCTGTATTATCAACATTAACTATATATACTGCTACTTTCATAGACAGCAAGATTAT
>NZ_AKIF01000170.1 GCF_000269905.1 Alkalibacillus haloalkaliphilus C5 | reverse complement strand
CACCCCAGTGTACATTGGTAAACTTAAGTCTAAGCCTAAGTCCCTATACCAATTATACTAAGTATATATTAACAAAAATAGGCATTATAAATCAACAATTTCCATGATTATACACAAAAAATCTTTTGACGTTTTTCGACAAAAAATTAGGTTGTTCCTGGTTCCCCATTCTTTTTACTGTTCATATAACAGCAGCATTTCTCACCTATATTCCTTGTCTTAATTAACATAACTAATTTAATTCACTAATGCTTTATACCTATTTAAGAGGTGCTACGAAACCAATAGCTGTCTATACACCGAGCTACCTAAACAGCATGCCTTTAATAACTGGCTCACGTTTTGCCACATCTAATAACTCAAACCAAGAAACCTCACTTAAATTCAATCGTGTTGTCACCTCTGTACCATCGTGGAAACGTTCTTTAGGTGAAGTTGAAATATGAGTCCCCTCTGGAATATCTTCAACTTCTAACCAATGCTCCATCTGAATTCCAGTAGACACGTCTAAATAATGAAGCTTTCCTGTATCCGTCATGGCCCAAAGGCCGCTCTCACCTACTAAATGCTCTTCTCTTATAACACTTGTAGCCTCAGACTTTTCTAAAATAACGTCAAAATGAACCTTCTCCCCCGGAATGAGTTCACCTTCATCTTCAAACTGAACGTTCATCGTGTATTGGCTAGGTTTATTTAAGTCGAGTTCACTTGCAACGGGTGATACGTGACTTACTTCTCCGTTCTCTTCTCCATTCATACGCACTTCCATACCTTCTTCAACTTGCTTCTGCTCTGATTCAGACAAAGCCGCTTCTACATACCACTCTCGATTTAAAATCGTTATAAGTGGATCATCCAATTCAGCTGATACACTATGGACGATGCCATCATAAGGACTTGTTACTGTAACCGTTTCGCCTGTTGATTCAAGTTCACTTAACTGCGCTTCTACACTGTCCAGATTCGCCTGTCGAATCGATACCTCATGTTCCATCTCCATTATGAATTGAACTTTCTGGAATTCAGTTTCGATATTTTCAACATGGCTAATATCAACTGACACTTCATCATCTTCTATGAACACCGACGTATCATAGCTCGTCTCTTCAATAGGGTAGTTTTCGAGCTGCGTAATTAGCATTTCAATACTATTAATCTCGTCTGTTAACCTAGCAACCTCTTGATTCAACCTATTAGATTCTTGTGTGTAATCACTCACATTATACGTATATAGCGGGTCACCTGTTGATACTTCCATACTATCTTGTACGAGCATCTCACTGAACTCACCACGACTTTGGTCAAAATAAACATGATGCTTCTCACCCGTCACCATACCCTTTTGCCCAAGCACTTCTTCCATATCTCTTAGATCAACCGTCGTCCAATCAGATATGTTAGAAACACGCTCGACATTCTCATGTTGATCAAAAAAGATTAAACAGACGTTCGTAACAATGAACAGCCCGATAAAGGTTAGTAATCGTTTTTTACTCATCATAACAGCCACCCTTCTAACTGTGTGCTGTTCAGATATGTCATCAATGAGACCATACTCCATAAGAAGATGTTAAGGCTAAGAACAATAGTCCACACTTTGCCCCGGCTAAGTGTTGATAAACTATGTAAGTATCTAATTTGAAAATAAACGATCCACACTTGAATGACCGAAATCGATCCGAAAAAAGCAATTAACCAATCCCGCTCAGTCAAATATGACGCGATAACACCTAATGATAAAGGTGATCCATTCCAATCTAGTCCATACAGCGTAAATAAAGGTACCCAAAGTAACCGCTCAATAATTAACGCTAATAAAACAACTTGTTGTAATAAAAGGGCTTTCTTATACGGTATTTTCGTAAGCAAATGAAAATAATAGCTAATTAAATAGAGCATGACGAGTGCAAAAAGAATGGCATAAGCTACTCGACCCATCACAAACCAAACTTGCGCGGTGAAAAACTGCGCTTCTGTCATTTCAATTATGTAATAAGTTAAATAATTCGTCCCCATTCCAAAAGACGCCATTAAAATATATACAGCAACCGTTAAAACAATTAACGATAACTGAACTTTCCATTGACCACGAATGACTTCCTGTTTTTCAATTCGATATAGTTGTTCGTTAGGTGCTTTAATTAATCCGTACAAATAACTTTGATACATATAAATACCAACCCTAACATATTTTCCTTATAAACTATTGTAATAGATTATAAGAGAAGTGTCATCTCTATAAAATAAAGTGATGACACGATAAACGGATCATCACTCCCATTAGACGTCGATAATTCTTCAACGATCCATCAAGCTTTATACACTTGCCTACAACCATTCTCCTTTATGTAATAAACGTTTAAACACAATATATAATAAAACACCGAAACTCGCACCAACTGTATCTAAAACAACGTCACTCACTTCTCCAGACCTTCCTGGTATGTATAATTGATGGACTTCATCTGAGATCGCATATAAAAAGCAAACGACAATCGTCACCCAAGCACTTCGCTTAAGCTCCACGCCACTTACTCTTAATGCATTTATGACGAGAATCCCAAGTACAAAGTATATAAAAAAGTGCGCCCCTTTTCGAATGAGGAAATGAACCCAATCTGTGTCCGCATCTATAAACGGTACAAACGATAAAACGAGATCGACGACACTTCCACTTAACTCGCTCGACTCTTCCCCAGGCTGGTGTGAGAAATAAAAAATAAGCCCCATCCACATGAGGACAGCCAACCAAGACACTAACTTCTTCATCATTCATCTCCTTAAATTTCAACCCAATTAATCAAACTATGTATTAATAAACACCTATTATCATATGGTACAATAACTTCCATTAATATGGAATCTATAAAATAAAATACCACCGTTTTATTATGAAATAAAACGGTGGAACGTCTGAACTGTCCATAATTTTTATTTTTTGGGGAAAGTGGGCTCCATTAATTCCCACTGTTTAATAATTTGAGAGTTATTTTTCATTTCTTTTACTGATCCGTTCAATT
The DNA here is from genome assembly GCF_000269905.1 of Alkalibacillus haloalkaliphilus C5. Classification (GTDB taxonomy): domain Bacteria; phylum Bacillota; class Bacilli; order Bacillales; family Alkalibacillaceae; genus Alkalibacillus; species Alkalibacillus haloalkaliphilus_A. Next base: position 2,620 of record NZ_AKIF01000170.1, on the reverse strand, counting down.
CGAAAGTCTTCTTTAAGGACTTGTATAAACTTAAACATACTTAGAGGAACTTTGCCTCCACTTAGTTTAAAGATCTTCCAATGAAGTCCGAGCATCCGTTCAAGATCTTCTTTCCGCCGCTCCTTACTAAATTGATAGTAAGCGTGAATAAACTCAGATTTCATTTTCTCAATCTCTTCTGTTTTGTCTTTTACAGTTTCCAAAAAGCTACCTTCTCACCTCCACTATAATTTGTTGAAAAAAAGCTGCGATTACTTATTAGTTCTTTATAACCACCACCTTATTCCTACAAAGTACAATTATATTTTACAAATTTTTCAGAAAAAGTAAAGTGCTTTTCTGAAAATAATTGTGAACAAAATGTGAACAATTCAGAAGTACTTAAAAATATTGCACTATATATTGTGTTAATTTTATAAATCGGATCAATAAATTAATAAAAAAGCCACTTTAATTGGATTTATGCGCTATTATTTACATCCTTTTGCTTTCGCATTAATAATTCATCTATGGCACCTGTTCCTAAAAATACACCTAATAGAATTAAAAGAAAACCTATAAAATGATAATAAGCAATTGTTTCTCCTAAGAAAATCGCTGCACCAACTACCGCGAAAAAAGTGTTAAGGTTTATAAAAATTGCAGACTCCGCTGCCCCTACACGCTTAATAGCTAAATTATATGTCATGTGTCCAAAAGCAGTACAGATGACTGCACTATATAAGAAGATTAATAACAATAGCGGATCAAACAACTGTTTTAATTGGGTGATGTCATCTCCTAAAAAGAAACTTATAATAAGCATAGCAGATGCCCCAATTACCATCATATAACCTGTTAATAATCGTGGATCAAACTCAGGTTGCACCTTACTTATCAGTATAAAACTGTATGCTTGTGTAGCCACACTTAAAAATACAATGATATCTCCTAATACAAAATCAAAATTAGACCCACTGCCTAATGTTGTCGTAAAAATAACACCTAAAAAACCAACTAAAAATCCAGTTACTTTTAAATGAGTCATTTTTCGATATAAAATCATTACTGACATTACCATCGTTAAAATAGGGCCAAAACCTAAGATAATTCCTGTATTGATACCCGAAGTATAAGTTAACCCAATTGCTACAAACATATGGTGAGCAACTACATTGAATAGTGCTACGTATAATATAATCCATAACTCTGAACGTTTGGGAAGTCTAAAGACATTCAACAATTTCGTAATAATTAAAACCGTAACACCAGCAGTCATAATTCTAACTGCTGTTAAAATAACAGGGTCAATATGGTTAACAAGTGTATGAATAGCAGAAACATTAAAGCCCCAAAACATCATGATAAAAAACAGTAACACATAAATTACCTTCATGATTCCACCACATTTCTAACCATAAGCATTATCATTTAAAATGTACTTAATCTTCATTGCTGTTTTCTCATCAACAGGTGAAAAGGGAGCTAACGAATATTCACTTAGATAGAACCCTTTTGCTATTAAACATGATTTAATAATTGATGGTATTGAATAGCCAAGATTATATACTCGCGTTAATTTGGTAATGTATTCCTGTTCCGAATGTGCCTCGCCAACTTCCCCTTCCTTGAACCTTTCAAATAGATTAACAAATGCTCGTGGCTCAAAGTTGCTTGTACCAATAATCCCTCCTGCTCCACCTAATAAGAGCGTGTTAAGATAATGATCATCAAAACCAGCAAAAACCGAAAAGTGTGGATTAATGGCTTTTACATTTTCTATAACACTTTTAATCCGACCAATAGAATCAACAGTTTCTTTAATACCTACTACGTGATCAAATTCTTGTACTAGACGTATGATTAGTGAAATTGGAAGTTCTTGACCCGTTCGTTCTGGAAAGTTATACAATAGAGTAGGAATTGAAACAGAAGATATGATTTTTGAAAAGTAACCATGAAGTTCTTCTTCAGTAAAACTCCAATAATATGGATTAATCAATACGATGCCGTCACCATCATGTTGTTCTACAAACTTTGACAAATAAATTGATTCTTGTAGGTTGTTGCTTGATGTACCAAAAAATATCGGAACACGACCTCCAACATGATTGACAGCAAACGTTATGATCTCTTGTTTTTGAGTAATACTTAATTGGGAAAACTCACCAATACTTCCCAGAAACAAAATGCCATGTACTCCCTCATCTACAAGGAAATCAATCAATTGAGCAAACTGGCTATAATCAACTTCATAACTTTCGTTGATAGGTGTAATAATTGGTGTCATAATCCCTTCAACTGAATGTGCTATGAGATTCACCCCCAAAATGATTAACTACAATTTTTTCGTATTCCTGATTAAGCATTTTCATTATTATCTCCCCTTTTTCTTTTGAAGCGAAAGAAGGGGTCCCAACAACTCCACTATCTGTAAAGTCATCAAAGAAACGATACCGATCGAAGGTATTAGCGGCATACAAGTCTGAACTCAAACCTTTATCTACAGACACTGGTTCATCTATATAGTCATCCTTTGAAATATTGAATGAGGATAAATAAAGCATTAAGGACGTTTCAAACTCACCTGCATGCCCCATACCACCATCACTTGACTCACGAATATCATCTATGTGATCTT
>NZ_AKIF01000169.1 GCF_000269905.1 Alkalibacillus haloalkaliphilus C5 | reverse complement strand
TTATCAACATCAATTAATGAGTTTAACCTTTCAGAAAATTCTTCTGCAGCATTAACACCCATGCGCTTTAACCTGAAGTTCATTGCTGCCACTTCGATAATAACCGATAAGTTACGTCCTGGTCTTACAGGGATCGTCGCTTTCGGTAAATGGACATCCATAATCTTCATCGTTTCTTCATCAAGGCCTAAACGGTCATACTGCTTTTCACCGTCCCACGACTCAAGATGGGCCACTAGTGAGATGCGTTTAAAGTTACGAACAGCACCTGCACCGAATAATGTCATGACATTAATAATGCCTAGTCCTCTAATTTCTAACAAATGTTCTATTAAATTAGGTGGGTTTCCAATTAAAGTATCATAGTCTTCTTGTCGAATTTCGACGTTATCATCAGCGACTAGACGATGACCTCGTTTGACCAATTCTAATGCTGTTTCACTTTTACCGATCCCGCTTTTACCAGTAATTAAGACACCTACACCATATATATCAACTAAAACACCATGGACAGCAGTCGTCGGGGCAAATTTTGTTTCTAAGAAAGTAGTTAAACGACTGATCACACGTGTCGTCTTATAAGGCGAGCGCATGACAGGAACACCCGCTTCATTGGCTGCTTCAATTAAGGCAGCTGGTACTTCCATTCCCCTTGTAATGACGATCCCTGGCGTTACATCGGTACATAAATTTTCCATACGGTCACGTACTTCAGGTTCAGTTAAGTCATATAAAAATGATAATTCTGTACGTCCCATTAGCTGAAGACGCTCTTTCGGATAATGTGTGAAATAGCCCGCCATTTCCATGCCAGGTCTAGAGATGTCACTCGTCACAATTTCTCGGTGGACACCACCTTTTCCACCTACTAATTCCAATTCAAATCGATCGATTAAGTCTTGTGTACGGACTTTCACCACCCGTATCACCTCCTATGTCACAATTATACAGTCAACTATATCACAAGTTTAGCATACTCACTAAGATTAGATTTAATAAATGCTTGAAAGTTCTGTTAGAAATTAATGTCGAATTTTGCCCTCTATGAACTATAGAGGAGTTTCTATGAGCTATTATCGTCGTTCTATGCGTTATTTTCACAGTTCTATGAGCCATTATCGCCGTTCTATGCGTTATTTTCACAGTTCTATGAGCTATTAACATAAAAAAAGCCCGGGCGCTTAGCCCAAGCTTCTATCTGACGACTTGCTTCAATAAACTTTGTAGCAAGCCGTTTAATATTGAAATAATAATCGCTGCGATGATTGCCCAGCCGAATCCATCAATGACGAACGCATCTCCGATCATCCATTGTGCAATCATTAATGTGATTGCATTGATGACAAATAGGAACAACCCTAACGTTAGAAACGTAATCGGGAGTGTGAAGAAGACGAGAATCGGTCGTACGATCACATTTAAAATAGATAGTATGAAACTTGCTAAAATAGCAATACCGACACCTTCTACGTAAAACGAGTCAAATAGTGCCGCGACAGCTAGAATGGCTACAGCATTTACGACTATGGCGATTAACCAATTTTTTAACATAATAAAACTCCTAACTCGATTTCTATGAAATATTGTTTACTCTTACACTACCCGTTTTAGTTGATAAATCAACATCAAAATACGAATCTCCTTCTTCAACGTTATAAAATTGGATTGACTTGCTAGAGCATGATCGTCTAACGGCTCAACACTTGTGTCAACTAAATCTACTTTAACAGAGCTGATTTTAGTATTGGCTGTTCCATTAATGTGCATTCTTTTCGGGACATATAACTGTAAAGAGCCTGTTGAAACTGATAAGTCAGCTTGCTTCGCATCGTAATTGCGGACATAAGTACGAACGCTACCTGTCGTAACATCAATATTAATTTGTTCAACTGTCCCATCATAGTGAACCGAGCCAGTCGTCGTTTTTAACTTCGCTTTTCGAATAGCGACATCATCAAGCTTAATAGATCCGTGTCGTGTACTAACACTTAACGTTTCAGCTCGATAATCTAATAACGTAACTGAGCCGTTGACCGTTGAAATATGTGATGAGTTACAAATCATCGTATAGACTTTAATTGTTCCGTTAAACGTTTCAACCGTCACTTGGTCATACTTTTTCTTCGGTAAGTAGACGGTGAAGTTTGCGGTTACATCTTTTCTTAATTGTTCAATAGATAATGTATTGTCACTAATCGATATTTCAATCGCTTCATCATATAGAGCTTCTGCTCGCTTAAAATCCGTTTCTTTAAATACTTTGCCTCGAACTTCTATTCGAATGTTGTCATCATTCGATCTTAAAAATTCCACCGCTCCATTTTTATTGTTTAGTCTCAAACTTTGCACTGACTCACTGTTAAAATGATAAGTTCGCTTCACATTAGAATGTTTAAACGAAAATTCAAACGGACCTTCCTTCACCATATTAACCGTTTCATCTATGAAGTTAGCAATGCCATCTGTGACACTTTTCAATCCTTGTGTGAACGGGTTGTCATCATTGTGGTCCGTCGATCTTTCTTTCGTTTTATTTTCTTCTTCATAATCAAGTGCCTCTAACAATTCATCAGCCTCTTCAGCTGTAATATGGCCTTCCTCTAATAGGTTTAGTATTTTACGCCTTTTTTCACTCATTGACTTTCCCCCTAATTTGTTTCCTAAAGCTATTATACGCCAAGACATCAAATATGAAATCAACCAGTCGACCGAAAATAGACGCTTTTGTTCTCCTACTAGAGACCGACATATTACGAATTCACTTGATCGACATCCACCTTATAAAATGCTTCGTATTGTAGTCGTTGCAGTGCACTATCATATTCACCGATAAAATCAGAGCTTTCGCGCATCTTACTCAACATGCCTTCTGCTTGAGAACGGTGAGATTTAATCGCTTCAAGTTTGCGATGAAAAACTGGCTCCGTATCAACGACAATATCGGGTTTACCTAACACTTCATCACGATTGTTAGAAATAGCCGTCGCCCATACTTCAGGACGCTTGTCATCGTCCATTTTACGAACCGCTTCAAAAGCAGCTGCACCCATTGCATCATGGTCTGGATGAACCGCATAAGGTGGGTAAAAAGTAATGACGAGTGTTGCACCTAATTTTTCAATATGTTTCTTTAAATGGTCTGCGACTTCATCTTTTGCTTCAAATTCTAACGTTTTATCACGATAACCGAGCATGACTAAGTCCATATCGAGTACTTGGCATGCATCAATTAATTCTTGTTTACGAATTTTCGGTAACGTTTCACGGTTTGCGAAAAATGGACTTCCCATATTACGGCCCATCTCACCTAATGTGCCACACAAGTATGTGACGGGCACTTCTGCTTCGCGAAAATTTATAATTGTCCCTGATGTTCCAAATGACTCATCATCAGGGTGCGGATATATGACGACGACTTGTTCATGTTTTGAATAATCAACCATAGTTAATTCCCCTCCTACATTTGGAATGGTTTACGACTAATTTGTAATGCAACCATTAGACGGCCGACTTGATCGTGTCCAGCTAATAAAAGTTGGCCATCTTCATTTAATTCATAATCGGTTAGACCTTCAGCGTAAACCCATCCATCTGTCTTTAAGCCGACGCGGTAAGTCCCATCTGATTCGACTATTTTACCACGTTCATATTGAATTTGAGCATTACGAATATAGGCACCAACGTTATGTGCATTTGAATCAAAGTGCTTCGCATAAGCACCATTTGTCGTCTCTAAATGGATATATACTGGCTCATTCGCAAATTCATCTAAATGCTTTTGTACTTCTGCCATTTTAATTGCTTTCATTGGTTATTCCCCCTTCATGTCGCCAATCGTTGCTTCATACGATTACGATCCCGTTCTAAAATCGGCTTTAAATACTGACCAGTAAATGATCGGTCAATTTCAGAAACTTCTTCTGGTGTACCAGTAGCGACAATTTCACCGCCACCTTCTCCACCTTCTGGACCTAGGTCAATAATGTAGTCAGCTGTCTTAATAACATCCAAGTTGTGTTCAATAATTAGTACGGTATCACCGTTTTCGACTAATCGCTGTAATACTTTTAGTAACCTTGCGATGTCATCGACGTGCAAGCCTGTCGTCGGTTCATCTAAAATGTATAAAGACTTTCCGTTAGATCGGCGATGTAGTTCACTTGCGAGTTTAACTCGTTGCGCTTCACCACCAGACAATGTTGTAGCCGGTTGCCCTAACCTAATATAGCCTAAACCAACATCTTCAACCGTTTGAAGCTTACGTTTAATTTTCGGGATGTTTTCGAAAAAGTCTAGTGCTTCCTCAATTCGCATCTCTAACACTTCAGCAATGCTTTTACCTTTATATTTCACTTCTAACGTTTCACGATTATAACGTTTGCCGTGACATACTTCACAAGGCACGTAAACATCAGGTAAAAAGTGCATTTCAATCTTAATAATTCCGTCACCACGGCAAGCTTCACAGCGACCGCCTTTCACGTTAAAGCTGAAGCGTCCTTTTTTATAACCGCGCATTTTCGCTTCACTCGTTTGTGCAAATACGTCACGAATATCATCAAACACACCTGTATATGTTGCTGGATTCGACCTTGGCGTACGACCGATTGGTGATTGATCAATATCGATCACTTTTTCTAACTGTTCAATTCCTTCAACAGTTTCGTGTTGACCAGGTTTTACCTTTCCACGGTGTAATTTTTGCGATAAAGTTTTGTACAAAATATCGTTAATCAATGTACTTTTACCCGAGCCAGATACACCTGTAATAACTGACATAACACCAAGCGGTAAGGAAACATCGACTTGTTTTAAGTTGTTTTCTTCCGCTTTACGGATCACTAGCTCACGTTCTGGTTGTGTTGGCCTTCTTTCGGCAGGTAATGGGATGAACTGCTTCCCACTTAAGTACTTGCCTGTTAATGAATCATCTTGCTCCATCACTTGTTGAGGTGTGCCACTAGCTACAATCTCGCCACCTTGCGCACCTGCACCAGGACCAATATCAATTAGCCAATCAGCTGCTAACATCGTATCTTCATCATGCTCAACCACAATCAATGTATTATCTAAATCGCGCATACGTTTTAACGTTTGAATTAAACGATCATTGTCTCGTTGATGCAGACCTATTGAAGGCTCATCTAAAACATACAAAACACCTGTCAGTGCTGAACCGATTTGAGTCGCTAATCGAATTCGCTGGGCCTCACCACCTGATAACGTCCCAGCCGAACGGGATAAATTCAAATAATCTAAACCGACATTTTGTAAAAACGTTAAACGGTCTTCGATTTCTTTCACGATCATGTTGGCGATCTTGGCTTCTTTTTCAGACAGCGAAACTTGTCTAATCCAGCTTAATCCATTCGAAACAGAAAGCTCAGTCACTTCGCTAATATGTTTCCCATCGACTTTAACAGCAAGCGCTTCTCCTGTTAAACGATAGCCATCACAAGTTGGACAAGCTGATTGAGCCATATATTTCTCCATCTGTTCACGAATGAAACTCGATGATGTTTCATGATAACGGCGGGAAACGTTATTAAACACACCTTCAAAGAAAATCTCGTTTTCTCTTAATTGCCCACGTTCATTCTCGTAACTGAATAGAATTTTTTCATCACCACTACCTTGTAGCACTTTATTTAATTGTTCTTCTGGCAATTCTTTAACCGGTGTATCCATGTCAATGTTGTAATGGTTACACACACTTTTCAGTAGTTGTGGGTAATATTGTGAGCTAATCGGTTGCCACGGAGCGATCGCATG
>NZ_AKIF01000168.1 GCF_000269905.1 Alkalibacillus haloalkaliphilus C5 | reverse complement strand
GTATTTAGTGAAAAATGTAGGTTTACCAGTTTTCCATGCTTATGATCTTGTCATGACAACATCGACACAGTCGAAACGTCTTTTTGCTGATGGTTCAGGTATGGATGAAATTGATGAGTATGTCAGTCAAAATGTTAGAGAAATTGAGAACCCTATTGATCTAACAGGGGTAGCAGAAGATAAAAACGTTATTTATATCGCAGTTGAATCGATGCAATCGTTTTTAATTGATGAAACGTTACACGGGGAAGAGGTTCTTCCGTTCTTAAACGAGTTTAAAGAAGATAGTTATTACTTTGAGAACTATTATCACCAGACTGGATTAGGAAAAACATCAGACCATGAGTTTGTATTAGATAATAGTTTATATCCTCTACCTAACAGTGCAGCATTTTTCACTCATGCTCAAAATGAATATAATTCTTTACCGAAGATTATTCAGGAAGAGCTTGGGTATGATTCGTACACTTTCCATGCAAACAATGGAAGCTTTTGGAATAGAAATGTGATGTATGAAGCATTAGGTTATAATGAGTTTTTCGATGTTGAGTCTTATGAGTTTGAGGAAAGTGATGAAATTGGTTGGGGGTTAAATGATAAGAAGTTCTTTGATCAATCCATTGATATAATGAAGGATTTAGATGAACCTTATTACGCAAAATTTATTACACTAACTCACCACTTTCCATTTGAAATGCCAGAAGAAGAGGCGACGATCGATCAATTTGACTCGAGTTCTGTAACGTTAAATCAGTACTTTCAAACAGCGCGATATACAGACGAAGCGCTTGAACAATTTATTAACCAATTAAAAGAAGAAGGAATATATGAAGATTCAATAATTGTTATGATGGGAGACCACTACGGCATTAGTTCTTATCATAATGAGGCTATGGCTAAATATTTAGGTGAAGATGAAATCACACCGTATGATGAAGTGAAATTACAACGTGTACCTATGATTATTCATATTCCAGGTCATGAAAACTCAGGAACATTGTCAACTTTATCAGGTCAGATTGATTATAAGCCTACAGTTTTAAATATGCTAGGCATAGAGAATGAGAACGACATCGTTTTTGGTAATGATTTGTTTTCACAAGAACGAAAAGACTTCATTGCTTTTCGAGACGGGCGTGTCGTTGGAGAAGATTACATTTACGCCTCAGGTAACTGTTATGAAAATGAAACAGGCGAGTTGATCGAAGAGGGTAACTGTGATCGGATTAGAGAGCAGGCAGAACAAGAATTAAATTATTCAGATGAAATTATTTATGGAGACTTGTTTAGGTTTTATGACTTCGAACAAGGGGAAATAGCTGAAGAGAATAGCGATTAAATAAAAGCGTTAATCTGCTCAAATATTTGAGTAGATTAACGCTTTTTAGTAATCTTATATAACATAAGGACACAAATAGAAGGTGATGGAGCTTTGAACGAAGTAATATTTCAATTCAATCAAGTGAACCGTTTAGTTTTAAAAGATATTACATTCACTCTACGTGAAGAGGACCGACTCATTATTTTTGGGTCATCAGGGGCAGGTAAATCCACTTTGCTTCATTTATTCAATCGAATGGATGATCCAGATTATGGTGAAGTATTATTTCATAATAAACGAATTGAGCAATATGACATTCCACAATTAAGGAGAAGTGTAGGTTTAGTGTTACAACAACCTCACTTATTTCCTGATACGGTGTTAGATAATTTAAAATTCGGACCAAGTATGTTTGATGATTGGGAAGAAGGCCGTGCCGAACGTTTAATGAATTATGTTAACTTACCTATAGATTATATAAATAAATCAGTTGATGAATTATCAGGTGGTGAGAAGCAACGTGTCTCATTAGCTCGCACATTAGCAAATAAACCAGATGTCCTATTATTAGATGAACCGACTAGTGCCTTAGATGATCGTAACATTGAAGCGATCGAAGAGGACCTTATAAAGCTAATTGAACATAACCGTCTTACAGTAGTTATGATAACCCATAGTATGGATCAAGCTAAGAGAATCGGTACAAAGGGACTATATATAGAAGAAGGACAAGTTATTGAATACGGCGACCTTAATCAATTATTAGAAAATCCTAATACAGATCAGCTTAAACAGTTTTTGCATAAGTCATAAAGCTACTAGGAGGATACAATATGGAACGGGACATACCTACTTATTCACTCTTGTTACTAATCGTTTTTGTTATGATTCCTTTTACTATTGCTTATATATATCAGCTTGGTCTAAAGAAAGATATTATATGGTCAACGATCCGCGGTACACTTCAATTATTTTTAATTGGGCTTATATTAACGTATTTGTTTGACCTACCACCATTAGTCGGTATTCCAATTATGTTAAGTGTTATGATATTGGTTGCAACATTTCACGCTCGGAAAAAAGGAAAAGAGTTGCCTTATATTTTTATAACCATTCTTGTTGGCTTGATCGGTGTAGAAATCATCGTTCTATCGATGTGGTTAGGTTTTGGGATGATTTCATTTACACCTGAAGAAGTGATTCCGATGAGTGGAATGGTAATTGGAAATAGTATGGTGGCAATGGGCCTAGCGCTTGAACGTCTTAAATCTGAATTCGAACAGAACAGAGGTAAACTTCTAGCTGCATTATCGCTTGGTGCAACTCCTAAGCATGCAGCACATATGTCAATTAAGAAGACTTTAAATGCATCGTTAATCCCGAATATTGACCAATTAAAAACGATAGGCTTAGTTCAACTGCCAGGTATGATGACAGGGTTGATTTTAGGTGGAGTTGCCCCAATCATTGCAATTAAATACCAACTAGTCATCTCTATTAGTATTTTTTCATCAGTTTCATTGAGTGCGATTTTTATTTCGATGGTTATGTATCGTTTCTTCTTTAATAAGCAGATGCAACTTTTAAACTTGCAAGATATAAAAAAGAACGGCTAACAAGTAGATGTTAGCCGTTTAGATTATCCGGTAATTGCACCAGTTATTTGACTATAAAGCGTCATTACTGAATACCAACCAAATAATAATAGTGATGCAGTTGCAAAAGCTACAGCAAAGAAGTTGCGGTTTTTAATTTCGCGGAAAATGGCAATAAAACTTAAAATCGCTACAACTAGCATCATAACTCCAAATACGAATTCTCCTACTTGCATGTCTGCTCCTCCTTGAATGAAAAACTTCTTCTTTGTTATGATTACAATGATACTAAGAAATTATCCGTAAGATTTCTCCCTTATATTTTATATAAAAAGTGTTGAAGTGTCGAGTGATTTCATTAAAAATACATAGAAAAGGTGGAACGTTTTGTGAACATTTATAGTTTTTCTTTAGGTATATTAGGTACTAATTGTTATGTAATTGTACACAATCAGAAAGCACTAGTGTTTGATCCGGGTGGTGATGCAGAGAAGTTAATTCAATTTTTCTCTGAAAATGATATTCAACCATTAGCGATCCTATTAACGCATGCCCACTTTGACCATATAGGCGGAGTAGAAGAGTTAAGAAATCATTATAGTATTGATGTTTATATGCATGAATTAGAACGTGATTGGTTAACGAACCCACAACTAAATGGGTCACAACGTTTTCAATTAGGCGAGATTAAAGCTGAGGGAGAAGCGGATCATTTTTTAACTGAAGGAACGACTACCATTGACCAATTTGAGCTTAAGGTACTTCATACTCCTGGACATTCACCTGGTAGTATTTCATTCTTATTTGAAAGTAATCATGTATTAATAGCTGGAGATACGTTATTTCAAATGGGAATTGGTCGAACCGATTTACCGTTTGGTGAGCATCAAACTCTTATACAATCGATACAAGTGAAGATCTTTAATTTACCAGATGACACAACTGTTTTGCCTGGACATGGCCCGAAAACAACGGTTGGCGAAGAAAAAGAGCAAAACCCATTTTTTTAGTATTAGGCCTCGTTTTAAAAAAAGTTCAACCCCAAAACGGAGTTGAACTTTTTTTAGTGTGAGAATGATGGTTCTAATAGGAACGTTACGTAATAAGTAAAACCTACCATAAAAACAGTTAAGTATGCGCCAAAAATATACATATAAAGACGTTCCGATAGGTTTAAGTATCCGATTCCTAAAAAGAAGATCGTTTGCGCTAGAAATGCTACGGACAGGCCTAAGTTACCTGCAGCATAGAAAAGTGCAGTGAAAATACCAGTCCAAAATGCTAGAACACGAAACATACGATCCATGTCTTTTCCTCCTTTGCCAGGAACTCGTCAGACATATTATATACGATGATTTAAATAATGTAAATGAACTTTTTATGAAGCATTATAACTGGGCCACCAGGATTCGAACCTGGGAATCACGAGACCAAAACCCGTTGCCTTACCGCTTGGCTATGGCCCAATCACAATTGTTATTATAGTTCATTACATCAAATATTATACATTATAATTGTGAAATGTTCATAATTCGATGCATTAATTGTTTCAATTTGTAACCTTAATTCAATCAAGTCATTGTCACCGATGGAATAATCTGCTTGTACTGTTCCTGTCCTGTAGTCAAATTCAACTGTTTGTACGTTTGATGTTGGTGTAAAATCGCCTGTTAAAAAGTCATGAATCCCCATATTAATTAAATTCTGTATAGTTAATTGCTCGTCACTCCACTGAAGTTGCTCTTTTTGGTATTCGGTGTGAGCAAATAATAAAATTAAGGAGGAGGTAACAGTGATTAAATAAAATAACATTATAGGGAAGATTAACCCTTTTTCACTTTTAATATTCATTAATATTGAAGTGTGTAAATACCGTCTCAAATTGCTGTCCCTGCCTTGTATATTGGATTTTGAGAGCATTTGGTGCTACTTTCTCTGTTTCAAAGCCGTGAATATTAAACATTATGACTTCAAACCCTTGTTGATTAGTACGGCGGATTACTTGATCACTATATTGCTCAAAAGTTACAATCTTACCTCCGGAGTCCACAAAGTGTAAACGGTTATTGACTATTCTTATCTCACTACTTCTATTTAATTCAAAGGAGATTAGAAAATCAAGTTGCCTAATTTCTAATTCATTAATGTTATACATAGGAGACAAATCGGCTATTGGTTTTATTAAGTTAGTCATCATAGGAAGTGTTAACATAAAAATAGCTAAGGCTACTAGAGTTGTTAGTAATGTATAGCCACGATCGTTACATGTAGTTCGGAATATACTGACAAAGCTCTTTATTCGTGTCATTTGAATCCTTCCATTCAATACAGACAATTAATCGTTGATCATCTTCTAATAATATGGTTGAAAAGGTTTCATTTGATATTTCCTCTAAGTAAGAGACGGGTGGCTCGTTTTGAAGGATATATGCTTTAGCTTGTTGTAACTGGTGATATGCTTCTTCATGTCGTTTTATATCGTAACTATGTTTGTATAGTTGCGTTATAAATGGAATAGTTAAGCTCACTAATAAACTGAAGCAGATTAAAGTTAATATCGCGTCTTGTAAAATAAATCCATCTTCACGTTTCAGTAACATTGTACCTTCCTTTTCCGAATGAAAATGTAATCTCATATGTTTGCCCATTTATTGAGAGAAAAATCGTTCTAGGTTCATTGATTGTACCGCGTGGAGTAAAAGAGATACGTCTAGTCCCTCCTAGAAAATGTACGTCATCATCAAACCCTCTCTCAATGAGAGGGTGATCTAATGAACTTCGATAAATAATATAACTGTTACTTGAAGTGAATAATAACGTTAATCTTCGTTGGTATAGAAGAGAGTGTTGTTGAATGTAAAATATATCTTGTTCAAAAGTGGTTAAAACGTGCTGTGTC
>NZ_AKIF01000167.1 GCF_000269905.1 Alkalibacillus haloalkaliphilus C5 | reverse complement strand
TTTAGATTAATCTTGTTTGAACTCGTTTTGGAAATCGCCTAATTATTTAATAATTAGGCGATTTTTTAATTTATTAGGCGAAAATCTAAATAATTGAGCGAAAATCTAAATAATTAGGCGAACGCTTAAATAATTGGGCGTTCGCCTGAAAAACACCCATCACAACGATGAAAAATGAAATAATTTTTTCATATCCCTTGAAATCACCTACATAATGAAATAACATTATCATATAAATAATTATATGAAATAAATATTTCGTAAAAGGGTGTGGAAAATGAGTGCACATGTTGTGCGAGAGATGAATTTTGAAGATAAGACGAGAGGTTCAAAGCAGGCTTATGAGCAAGCGAAGTCTGTCATTCCAGGTGGGGTGACGGCTAATATTAAACACTTTGCGCCTCATCCGATTATTATGGATCAAGCAACAGGAAGTCAGTTAACAGATGTTGATGGCAATCATTATATAGACTATTTATTATGTTATGGCGCTTTAATTTTAGGGCATGGTCATGAAGCGGTTAAAGATGCGGTGTATAAACAAATGGAGCAGTGTGGTTCGTTTGTCTTTGGTGCGCCTCACAATTTGGAGTACCAAATGGCACAAAGGCTAGTGGACCTATTCCCAGGAATGGATCAAATTCGCTTTACGAACTCAGGACTTGAGGCGACACTTTTAAGCATTCGCCTTGCTCAAGCATATAATGGTAAGCATAAAGTGGCGAAGTTTGAAGGGCATTATCACGGTGGTTATGACCAAATGCTTGTCAGTGTTAACCCAGATATGGAGCAAGCTGGCGAGTCCGATGAACCGATCTCAGTAGCTGAATCTAGTGGAATGTCAGACTATCATTTAGAGCATACCGTTGTGTTGCCGTTTAACGACTTAGAAGCAACGGAGAAAATTTTAAAAGCTAGACAGGATGAGATCTCAGCGGTCATTTTAGAGCCGGTACAAGGTGGCTTTATCCCTGCAGATGAGTCATTTATGAAAGGTTTAAGAGAAGTTACTGAAGAGTTAGGGATTGTCTTAATTTTTGATGAAGTGAAAACAGGCTTCCGTTTAAACGTTGGAGGCGCCCAATCGTTATACGGTGTAGAACCTGACTTAACAGCGTTAGGAAAAGTGTTAGGTGGAGGTTTCCCTGTCGGTGCGCTTGGTGGTAAGATTGAGTTAATGGATTTAATGTCGCCAGAAAGAGGGCAAGACATTTTAACTTCAGGTGGTAATCAGCAAGTGACAGATCGTGCTTTATTCCATAGTGGCACATATAATGGTCACCCAACTGTATTAGCTGCAGGACTTGCGACGATTGAAGAGTTAGAAAAGCCTGGCGTTATGGAAGACTTACTGAAAAAGACAGAGTATCTACGTAATGAGCTTGAGAACTTATATAATCGTTATTCAATCCCAATGCAAACAATTGGTATGGGAAGCATCTTTAATATCGTATTTACTAATGAAACGGTAAGAAATTATCGTGACTTAAGCCAAGCGGATATGCACTTAAGGAAACAGTTAGATTATGAGTTACTAGACCTTGGCGTTTATACAAAGCCTGGAAATCGTTATTCAATGAGCACGGTTCACAGTGATGAAGATATTCAGGCAACAATTAATGCCCATGAACAAGCGATTCAACGTTTAAGATAAAATTTAAAGGGGTGGCGTTTTATGGCTGATTTGTATCAAGTAATAACGAATAAACTACCTGACATGAGTAAGTCACAGCGTGAGATCGCGCGGTATGTGTTAAGCCATATGAACTCTGTCCCGTTTTTAACGGTCGGACAATTAGCGAAACAAGTAGGAGTTGGTGAAGCGACAGTGTATCGCTTCGCCACTTATTTAGGGTATAGCGGTTATCCTGAGTTTCAAAAGTCACTTCAAGAAGCGATGAAAAAGCAATTAACGACCGTTGAGCAACTGAAAATCTCAGAAGATATTTATGATGAAGAGGGACAAGCAACAGTCGAGATGTTTGAAGAAGATATGGATCGCATTCGTGAAATGACCCAGCAATTAAATATGGACGATTTTAACAAAGCAGTCGATTTAATTGTGAATGCGAAACGGATCTTTATTGTTGCGAACCGAAGTGCTGTTTCGCTTGGATCCTTTCTAGAATTCTATTTTGATGTCATGTTAGAAAACGCAGAACTCATTCGTAATCCACACGGTGTGTCAGAGAAATTGTTCCGTCTTGATGAAGATGATGTTGTCATTGGCTTAAGTTTTGCGCGTTATACGAAAAATACAGTCGAGGCTGTATCTTTTGCCCATGATCGTGGAACGAAGGTGGTTGCCATTACAGACAATAGAATGTCTCCACTCATCCATATGCTGATGTGTCATTATGTGCTAGAAGTGACATGTCATCATTAATTGATTCATTTGTCGCTCCCCTAAGTTTAATAAATGCATTGATTACAGCAGTTGGGCGTCGAAAGAGGAAGGAAATTGAACAGCATTTAGAAGAGTTAGAAGTTGTGTGGGATCGTTTTAATATTTTTAGTGATGAAATAGATTAATATTGGTCACTTATTTAATATTTTAATCTACCTTACTATTCAAGTTTTTAGGAAGTGTGGTGTCACAGTGTATACTTTTGCTTTTTTATTATATGCTTTTGCTATTCTCATCATTTTGCCTATAGTGCACACGGTTAAAGTGAAAGATCGAAAAAGAAGAGTTATATTTAATTCAGTCATGTTTGTTTCTGCTCTTTGGGTGGGATTAGTGTTTTATCTTTTTGATATGTTTTAAAAATCGACATGACTACACCAATTATGGGATGAAATTAATCGCTATTTCCGAGGAAATGACGAAAGAAGTCAGGGGGACTCCCTTGCTTTTTTACAAAAAACAAATAGGCGAACGCTAATACTTCAGCGCCCGCCCATTTGTTCTGCTTAACTATATATATTTAGGGGAATTGCTCACAAATTTAGTTAATCCACTCATCAACAGTGTCGCGGTTTTCCTCAATCCACTCTGCTGCCGAGTCTTCGAAGTTAACGTCGTTGTTTTCATAGTCATACATCATTTCCTCTAAGTCATCGACGTCGATGCTCCATTGAGATAAGATGTCGTATGCTTCTTCGTATTCTGGTTGATCTTCAATACCTTGATAAGAAAGGACATACACATTGTCGTACTGGAAGTGACCTTCTGTGTCTTCTAAGAATTTAAGGTCATGTTGTGCGAACATAGAGTGTGGTCTCCAGCCTGTAATGATAAATGGCTCTTCGTTATCAATTTTTGAATTCATAACACCTAACATAGCTGCTTCACTAGTTGGTGTCACTTCGAAACCATCTAAATTATAGTTTTCCTCTTCCATAACGTCATACGTTAATTCAACAATGCCTGCACCTTCACCGATTGTAACGATTTCGCCATCGAATTCATCTGCGCGGCCTTCTAAGTCACCAATTGTTTCAGCGTCAACATATTCCGGAACAACCCAGCCTAGAGGAACTTCCTCATAGCTTGTTGATACTTGTTGTAGTGAGTCTTGGTAGTCTTCCCATAATGCAGCTTCAGTGTATGGAAGCCAAGCATCCATAAAGAAGTGGATCTCTTCATTCTCTAAACCTTCCCAAATGACTGGTTGGTCTAGTAAAGTAATTTCAACATCGTAACCAACTTCTTCTAAAATTTGCTTTGCAATTTGTGTTGGTGCTTCTGTACTTGTCCAAGATGTTTGGCCAAATACGATTTCTCCCTTTTCTTCCGCAGCATCTTCTGTACCTTCTTCACCGTTGTTTCCGCCACATGCTGCAAGAATAAGCATCGTGATCATTGCAGTAATTGCAATTAGTTTCTTCATGTTAACAAAAACTCCCTTTCTGTTAATTTGAATGAGTGATTTTAAAGTGATTCAACTAAGTGATTGTTTCTTTATATTTAGAAACTAACTATTCAGCTAGTTTGCTAACAATTTTATTAAATTGATCTTGCATTGTTTCTGGTGTGAATTGCATCGCATCTGCGCGATCTGTTTCAAAGTAATTGTGTGATTGTCCATTTAACTTTTTAATAAGCTGATCTGTGTCATAAATCTTCATGTTGTAAACCCAATTCGTCATCGTTAGGATCGCTGACTGGTGGGCACCTTCATTGCTTGCTGAAGTAATATCATGAATTAAATTAATTTGATAGTCTCTAAAATACGCATCAAACACCGAGGTCATTAAACAGCCATCTGTTACAACACCCCCAATGTACAAGTGCTTTACACCTAGGCTTTTTAGCATTAAATCTAGGCTTGTATCGAAAAAAGCACTCCAACGGTATTTATCAATGACGATTTCGTCTTTTTCTGGTTTAATTTCGTCAAAGATTTCAATTTGGTCTGTTCCATCATGATAATAAAAAGGTGATCCATCTTCGTTTAATGGTTCGCCTTCTGATAAGCCGACAGCGTCAGCTCTATTAATATGACGTGTATATATAACAGGTATATTAGACGCTCGAAAAGCTGGTAATAGCTTTTCAGTATTTTTAATGACTTCTTCCATGTTGTCTAAGCCAAAGTTTGATTCTTTCTGTATATCAATTAAAACTAAGGCTGAATCGCTCTTCTTCATAAAATGTCTCCTTTAAGTCTATTTCTTTGGTAGATGTTCAAAGATTTCACCTGATTCTAAAGAGTTTGCTAGACGCATTAACCAATCTAGGTAGTCTTTTGATTCTTGGATCAGTTCTAAATCTCGTTTAGCGATTCGCTCAGCTTCCTCATCTTCGGACTGTTCAGCAACTTCTGTAATCGTTGGTTCTGTTTGTTCGATCGCTTTGTTAATTAAGTTGCGTTCGACACGTAACGTTTTAACGAAGAAGTTAATGAAATTTCTTAGAAAGTCTTTTTCGGCGATAAAATGGTCTTTACGTTCGCCTTTCTTCCAAACTTTCGTTACCATTTCGGTTTCGATTAACTCTCGAATGCCATTGCTTACACTTGCTTTACTCATAGCAACTTGGTCTTTAATCTCATCTAATGTTAATGGTTCTTCTGAGAAATAAAGGACACCATAAATTCGACCTACAGAAGCTGACACGCCGTAGACTGTCATCGACTGAGCAATTGCACTAATCATGACGTCTTCAGACTCATGTACGCGCGTTAAGTCTTCACTCATTTAGAAATCCACCTTTCGAAAAGGTTATTAATTTATTTAATTTATACTATACATATTAAACGAATAATATAAAATGTCAAGAGGTAGTCTGTTTATTATTGTCTTGTTTTGTAGAAAAAATGTAACAAATAGTCGATATTTAACGGTATTTGTTGTATATTGCAATTATTAAACTTAAATGAAATTAACTTATATATAGAGGTGTTGTAAAAATGGACATAAAGGTGAAATTTATTGCACCTTATGAATCAATGGTTCAAGTTGTAGAGGAGTGTCGTGATGAGATTTATGGTGTGGAATTATCTATTGAAGTAGGAAATTTGGAAGAAGGTGCGAATATTGGCAAGCGCTCCGAAGAAGAAGGTTATGGTGTCATTATTAGTCGTGCAGCAACAGCGCACTTAATTCGTGAAGTGACAAACATACCTGTTATAGATGTTTCAATGTCTGGTTATGATTTACTTCGTGTTTTAACTATGACAAGTAATTTCGAACAGAAGAAAGTCTTAGTATGTTATCCGACGATGACTTTAGGTGCCCAAGCTATTATAGACATTTTAGATTTAAATGTTGATGTTTTTACAATTGAACATGCCGATGAAATTAAATCGACGGTTATTGAGTTAAAAGAGATGGGTTATCAATTGATGATCGGCGATGTGGGAACTACTGAGACTGCCAA
>NZ_AKIF01000166.1 GCF_000269905.1 Alkalibacillus haloalkaliphilus C5 | reverse complement strand
TCATTCACAACTGCTTGTTGTTCACTGCTCAAACCAAACATTGATGGGCTTCCGATTTTAAACTGTGAACTTTCGATTTCACCAGTTACACCTTTTCCAGTGATCGATTGAAAGTTAGTGACGTTCGATAATGGTTCAGGCTTAACATAGTCATTCGCATATTCAGTAATAGCTTTAGCTAGCGGATGCTGAGAAAGTGTCTCTAATGCATATGCTCTTTGGAAAAAGTACTCAGGTGAAATACTTTCATCAAATAATTGATAAGATTGAACGACAGGCTTACCTTGTGTAATCGTACCCGTTTTATCAAATGCGATTGTCTTAATTTGACCGAGTGCTTCCAAGTAAGCCCCGCCTTTAATTAACACACCATTTCGTGCTGCACTTCCAATCGCTGTGACAATGGCTACAGGCGTTGAAATGACTAAAGCGCAAGGACAACCGACAACTAATACGGCTAACCCTTGGTAAACCCAAGTTTCAAAGCTAAGCCCGAAAAAGATCGGTGGAATGGTAGCAACTCCTAGTGCGACAACCATTATTAAAGGTGTATAGTAAGCAGCAAAACGGTCGATAAATTGTTGAGCTGGAGCTTTTTCGTTTTGAGCTTCTTCCACTAAGTGAATAATTTTGGCTAAAGTAGAGTCTTCAGCTAACTTTTGGACATTAACTTCTAAATAGCCTTCTTCATTTAAAGTACCAGCAAACACTTCATCATTCTCGGTTTTAAATACAGGCACAGATTCACCTGTGATGGCTGCTTGATTAATCGTTGACTCACCTTTGGTTACGATACCATCAACAGGGATTTTTTCACCAGGTTTAATAATGACAGTATCGCCAACCTGAATATTAGACACGTTTAACTCCATTAACTCATTGTTTCGCCTTACTCTTGCTTTATTAGGTGCTAATTCCATTAACGACTGAATGGATGAACGAGCGCGATCGATTGAGAACCGTTCTAACGCTTCGCTAATGGCAAATAAGATGACGACGACTGCACCTTCGACCCATTCACCAATGATCGCTGCACCAATTACAGCAATTGCCATTAAAGTTTTCATATCAAAACGCAGTTTAAGTAAATGTCGCACGCCTGTACTTAACAATTGATAACCACCAACAGCAATCGAAGCTAAAAATGCTGAAGTCGTAATAGGGTGTTCTTCACCTAATTGAACTAATAAGTAAACGCCTATTAATAAGAAAATTGATGATGCGACAATATGCCAATTCGACTTTAACGTATTTAGCTTACGTGGTGAATCTTTTTCGTACTGTTTCGATACCGATAAACTTTCAAATGCGCCGGCTTGTTCTAATTGTTGGATAGAAGCATCACCTTGGACGGTAATTTTCGAAGCGCCAAAATTTACGTGAGCATCTTGGACCGATTCGATATCTTTAACGTTATTTTCAAATGTTTTTGCACATGAAGTACAAGACATACCTTTGACGTAATAGGTTTCTTGAGCCATTACGATTCCTCCAGTTCGTGCTGGTGCTCAACAGCAATGTTAACGAGGTCGTGAACGTGGTGATCATCAAGTGAGTAATAAATATTTTTACCTTGTTTCCTAGTCTTAGCTAAACCGTGCTTTTTTAATGTTCTTAAATGATGTGAAGCGGAAGCAACGGACGTTTCTGTAATTGCTGCAAGGTCACAGACACAAAGTTCTTCTTCAATTGTTAAAGCTTGAGCGAATTTGACTCTAGTCGGATCACTTAACACTTTGAACAATTGGGCTACAGCTTGAATGGATGTTTGGTTAACCGATTTATAAATATGTTTAAGTTGATCTTCACTTATTTCAGATGTGCAGTTAGGTAGTTTCAATTGTTTCCCCTACTTTCATTCAAATGTTCATTTGAATATATTATATTCAAATATACGTTTGAATGTCAAAAGCAATGCAATTAAATTAAGCAATAAGTTAAAATGTGATAAACTATGAAAAAAAGAAAAGGTGATTTACTTGATTAGAGAGGCTACACATTACGATTTAGATCAAATCGAACAAATAGTAATTGAAGCAAAACGCGTTATGAAAGAAGCTGGAATGACGCAGTGGGGCTATACATATCCGTTAAGAAAGCATTATGAGGTAGATATTGGAAAAGACGAATTATATGTTTATGAAGAACAAGGGGAAGTGTTAGCTGTTGCTTGTATTAGTGACCAAGGACATGAAGAGTACGAAGAGATTAGTTGGTCTGAACAAGCTCCGTTTTTATGTATAAAAAGACTAGCCGTCAAACCAGCTGCTAGACATAAAGGGATTGCTTTAGCTTTTTATCGTTTTGCAGAAAACTTAGCGGCTAATCGAGGGTTTTGTTACATTCGAACTGATACGAATGGGGAAAATAAAGCAGCGATTAATTTATTTTATAAAGGCGATTATCAACTTGTTGACCGTCAACGTCACGGTGATTTTACAGAACCATTTTATTACTTTGAAAAGAAAATCCCAGTTAAGGAATAAACCTTAACTGGGATTTTTCTACTTACTCGTTAACTCTAAATATTCCGCTACGTCCTTCTTACAAAGTTCAATACCTTTCTCCCAGAACGCTTCTTTCGTAATATCTTCACCTAAATGTTTCATAGCTAAGTCTTCAACCGACATTCTCGCCGTATCTTGTAGTAGCGCGATGTATTGGTCTTCATAGTTAGTACCTTCTTCTAGCGCTTTAGCATAAATGCTAAGCGAGAATAAATAACCGAACGTGTACGGGAAGTTATAAAAAGGTACCCCTGTAATATGGAAGTGTAGTTTATTCGACCAGTAACTCGGGCTTGTTGAGTTTACCGCATCACAATAAGCTTCACGTTGAGCTTCATCTGTTAATTCATTTAAACGGCTTGCTGGTACGAATCCGTTTTTACGCTCTTCATAAAAGCGTGTCTCGAATAAGAAACGAGAGTGAATGTTCATAAAGAACGCAACACTACGTTGAAGTTTATCTTCTAATAGTGCAATTTGATCTTCCTTCGTGTCTGCTGCCTTAACAGCTGCATCAGCAACGATCATTTCTGCGAACGTCGAAGCTGTTTCCGCAACATTCATTGCATAACGACGGTTAAGCGGGTGAACTGGTTTTAGCGCATACGAATGATAAGCGTGGCCCAACTCGTGAGCTAACGTTGCCACGTTAGACATAGAACCGCTGTATGTCATGAAAATACGTGACTGTTCACTTAATGGGAAACCAGTACAGAAACCACCAGGACGCTTGCCTGAACGATCTTCAGCTTCTATCCAACCTTCTTCAAAAGCTGTTTTAGAAAATTTAGCCATTATAGGGCTGAACTCTTCGAAATGCTTTAATATAAATTGCGCACCTTCGTCATAAGAAAGCTTTTGACTATTTTCTTGAGTTGGTGCACCTAGGTCGTACCATTCAAGTTTATCTTTACCTAACAATTCAGCTTTACGGTATAAAAAGTCTACAAATGGTTGTTTATGCTTCGTAATTGCACCCCACATCGCATCAAGCGTCTCTTGTTGCATACGGTTAATATCTAGCGGTTCTTTCAACACATTGTCCCAACCGCGCTTTTTATAGACATTTAAACGGAAGCCAGCTAAGTGGTTTAGTGTGTTAGCAAATAATGATTCTTTCTCTTTCCAAGAAGCTTCTAACTTCTCATAGACTTGTTTACGCACTTCAGGGTTTTCATGTGATAGTAAGTTATTCGCTTGACCTACGGATAACTCTTTTTCTTCACCGTCAACTGTGACATTGACTGTCATGCCACCTACAATCGTGTTATACATTTGTCCCCAAGCGTGATAACCGTCAACTGATAGGGAGGAGATCAGTGCCTCTTCATCTTCAGAAAGCTGTTCTTGTGCTGCATCACGCCACTCGTTTAAAACGAACGTAAGCTCAGCTAATTTGTCATGCTCTAAAAATTCTTGCCAAACGTTTTCATCAGTTTGAGCTAATTTTTGTTTGAAGCTATTAAATGCTGCGCCATATGTAGCTGATAACTCAGTTACTTCACTGCGCAATGTACTTGCTTTATGGTCTGACATATCTTGTGCTTCAAGGCACGAAATGAAAGCACCTGCCTGGCGAATATGTTGAGCCAAATTAGACCCTTCTTCAATTAAATTAGATACTTCTTCAGCTTGATTGACTGAAGTTGGTGTTTCAAATTTGTTAAACTTCTCAGCTATTGAAGCAAGGCGCTCTTTTGTCTCATCAAGGTGACGACGAAGTTCTTCTGAATCGCTACCACCTTTAAAAAAGACATCTAAGTCCCAAACAACAGGGTAACTCGTTTTAGTCATATAAAAAACCTCCCGTTACATTCTAAATTTTCATAATAGTATAACGATAGTATAGCATAAATAGTAGTTCGAATGAAGAATATTTCGTGTTAAGAAATAAATTAAAGCATTGCCGTTTATCACGACAATGCTTTAATTGAACTTATTTTAAGTCTTTTTTTGCGATGTACCAATCAATCACTTCAAGACTTTCATCTTTAGCTCGTGCGTCAGCTTCTTGTTTAGATGCTGGTGGAGGGACAATTACTTTATCTCCCGGTGTCCAGTCTGCAGGTGTCGATACTTGATGCTCTGCGGTTGTTTGCAGTGCTTTAACGAGTCGGACGATTTCATCCATATTTCGGCCTGTTGTTAGTGGATAATAAATGATTGATTTTACCACTTGTTGATCATCAATGACAAATACAGCACGATTCGTTTCAGTTCCACTATCATTCGGGTGAATCATCCCGTATTTTTGAGCGACTTTTTGATCTAAATCAGCAATCACTGGGAATTCAATCTCTACGTTGAAGTTTTCTTCAATGTTACGAGCCCAAGCGATGTGTGATTGAACACTATCAATGCTCAAACCGAGTAATTCTGTGTTTAATTCTCTCAATTGCGGATAAATCCCTTGAAACGATACAAACTCAGTTGTACAAACGGGAGTAAAATCAGCAGGGTGTGAAAATAAAACTAGCCAAGATCCTTTATAATCTTCTAGCTTTTTAATCCCATGTGTCGTTTTTGCTTCAAAGTCAGGCGCAGGATCCCCAATTCGTGGAAGTTGAAACTGTTGGTTTTCTTCAGTCATTTAATTTCTCTCCTTTTTAAAAGTTGTTAATCCATATAGGACTACTATGTTTTAATATATTACTAATATAACAGAAGTGGTATTAAAATTCACAAAATTTGCTCATAGAAAAAATGAAAAAGCCGTGACTATTAAATCACGACTGTTGGTAGTTTGTTTATTATTTAAGGTGATAATCATCTAAATGGACAAAATCATACCCTTGTTCGATTAGTTGTGGAATAGCATTCATAACTCCATCTCTCGTTCCACTACTCGGTTGATTCATGTGTAGAAGAGCAATAGAGCCAGGTTTTGATTGAAGTAATGATTGTTCGACTTGTTCACTAGAATACGTCCCGCCAGCATCACCTAGGACGTTGTAATTAACAGCTTCAAGTTCCATATCTTGAATCATCTGGACAGCAACTTCATCAAAATAAGCTGTCCCAGACCTGAAAAAGCTAGGTGTGTCACCAGTTAATTCATAAATGTATTGCTGGTTTGTTTGAACTTCTTTATATACTTCTTCAGGACTGCTTGTTCCATCGATCCCCCAAGCTGTGCGACCACTTACTGATAGAGGTAAATGGTCAGTACCATGATTTTCAATTTGAAATAATGGGTTTTCAGCTAGTTGTATAAAAATTTCTTCGTTATGTTCAATCCAGTCTTTGTTAATAAATAGTGTAGCTGGAATTTCATGCTCGATTAAAAAGTCGATTAGCTCTTCGTCATACCCTCTTCCATACGGGCCTCCACAAGCATCGAATGTTAATGCAATAACCTCTTCCTCAGTATCGAGTTGTGTTTTGACCCCTGTGACAAACTCACCCCATTCGTGACTTTCACTTGAATATTGTTCAGGGTCTATATCTGTTCGTG
>NZ_AKIF01000165.1 GCF_000269905.1 Alkalibacillus haloalkaliphilus C5 | reverse complement strand
CAAAAGTTGCTGATCTATCAGACATTACGTTACATACTTCAGCAGCGCGAGAGGCGACATTTAGAAGTGGTGCAACATCATCACGAATTGCGCAATTACATATTATTGATATGCTTTTCATGTGTTTAGCATCAGTTCAATACGAACAAGCTGTCGACTATATCGACCAGACGCGAGAAGCTATTTCATACATTCGAGATGAATAATTCCCTTGGCATATCCAAGGGAATTTTTACGTTAAATATTTTATACAGACGTAGGCTTTTAACGCATCTTCAAACTGACGCACGTCAAGCCCGGTTAGCTCGTAAAATTTTTCAATACGCTTTTGCACGGTGTTACGATGCATATACAACTGCTTGGCTACAACCGAGATATTGACTTGATGTTCGATCGTCGTTTGAATCGTTTTCAGCAGCTCAAAATCGTTGATCGCATCATTTAAGACCGCCTTTACGAAAAAATCACGGTCATCCTCATTTAAACTTTCAATCATGGTTGGCATGAGCGCTTCACTTTGGGTTAACACGCGCTGATGATCGATTTTAATAACTTTTCCGCAACGTGAATGGTCCAGTTATAAAGCTTAGGTAAAAGCTCAATCGCTTGATCAGTTTCTGTTTGGAAAATCGATAGCTTTACTTCCAAATCGTTGGACAAAATATCAATCACTTCATGAAATTGCAATGGAGCTTCATCTAATTCAAGTGGCTCCAAGACGATTGCTAAATTATAATTTTGCCAAATGAAGATGAGCTTTTTACCGAGCACATCCTCTAACGTATTTTCCAAAAGTGACTGTTCGAACGTAGACTGAACATATAAAGCAACAACGCGAAATGCTTCCAGCCGTCCTGGTGGCTCGCTCGTTTGTCCCGTTAAAAAATGAATCCAGCCCTGTTCTTTTTCCGAAGTCACTTGATTCGGCAGCAATGTTTGAAGGAGCGTCAGCGATTCTTCAGATAGGTCATCTTTTGGAATACCATACAATGAATCGTCCACAATAAATGTTATGTAGTTGTCAGTCGGTTGATCTAATTGTGTCATGCTCGGATATAATGTTTTCAGCTGTTCAATCATTAAAGTCACTCCAACCGTTATGTTAACCGTATTATAGCATGAATCGTAGAGGGGGTGGCGAGCAATTATTTGGCGCACGCGAAAATATTCTGGCGCTCGCTTTACTTTATTTGGCGTTCGTGAAAATATTCTGGCGCTCGCGAAAATAATTTGGCGCTAAACTTTATCAGCGCACAGCAAAATTTATCAGCGTTCACCCAAGCTTTATCAGCGCTCGTGAAATTTTATCAGCGTTCAGCCCAATTTATCAGCGCTCACGATATTTTATCAGCGCTCGGATCCAGTTTATCAGCGTTCACAATATTTTATCAGCGTTCAGACCCACTTTATCAGCGTTCGCTCAACCCTTCACTCCACCCTCTCAATACAAGTCTCGTCATTATTCCTCGGACTGTTCACATAAGTGCTTACTTCATAGTAATCGAGTGGGATGTCTGATACAGCTTTCACCCATTCTTTTATTTCACTTGGCTCTTTTGCTTCAAAGTCAATCCAATCTTGCTCATACTCTCTCGGCAAGATGACTGGCATACGGTGGTGAATCGGTTCCAATGTGTCATTTGCTTCTTTCGTTAAAATGGTGCAAGTAACCATTTCCTCACCTTCAGCGGTCTGCCACCTATCCCACAATCCTGCAAAGGCAAAATAATCATGATTTGGTGGGTAAATTCGAACAGGCTTCTTCTCTCCGTCAACTTTCACCCACTCATAAAAACTATCAGCTAAGATTAAGCAACGCCGCTTCGCCATCAATCGTTTAAAGCTCGGCTTTTCATCCGCTGTTTCTAATCTTGCGTTAATCATTTTCGAGCGCATGCTTTCATCTTTTGCCCACGATGGGATCAAACCCCAGCTCATCTTCCCTAATCTATTACTAGACCCATCATGTACAACAGCTAACACATCTTGAGTTGGAGCAATATTATAACTCGGGTCCCAGTCAACATTGGCCACATTAAAATGTTGTTTTAGGAAACGCTCTCCTACTGTTAAAGTAAAACGTCCACACACTACTGATCACTCCTCTTCGTCTTCAACACCTTTCATCTTAAGTGCTGCAGGAATGGCTAATGCAATAATGACTGCTGCAATAATAAAGGCTTCATTAATCGCTTGTAATGTCGCTTCTTGTACGGTATATTCATCGAGTAAAATCATATGTCCTCTTCTTAACTCGTAATAAACTGAGAAGAAGACGATTCCTAACGAAGATGCGAACTGTCTAATTAAGTTATTCATCGCTGATCCTTGTGCCACTAAGTGTTCAGGAATTTTGTTCATGCCAGCTGTTGTTGCTGGCATGTTACCAAAACCTAAGCCTGCACCGTGCACAATGTAGATCACAACAATCACCCAAAAAGCAGTCGTTAGTTCGATAAAACCAAAAGTTAAGCTTGCACCTGAAAGAATAGCCAATCCAGTGGGAATGACGACTTTCGGCCCCTTCTTATCAAGCAACTTACCACCAACATTCATAAACAAGCCACTCATTAATGCACTCGGTAGAAAAATTAAGCCTGTTGCGACCATGCCAAGCTCATACGCCTCTTGGATCATATACGGAATTAAAAATAGTCCTGAGAACAACCCAATTGACGCAGCTGATGTTACGATAATCGAATATCGATACGTTTTTATTTTAAACACACGCAAGTCTAGTAATGGCTGATCTTTTCTTAATTCATACTTGATAAAAACGATAATTAAAATAATGCCGACAACTAATAAAAGCGCATTGTTCAAACTAACTAATGTCTCTAACTCTCGTCCTTGACCTAACACGTAAAGGACTGAACCTACTCCAAGTGTAAC
Organism: Alkalibacillus haloalkaliphilus C5; assembly: GCF_000269905.1. Lineage (GTDB taxonomy): Bacteria > Bacillota > Bacilli > Bacillales > Alkalibacillaceae > Alkalibacillus > Alkalibacillus haloalkaliphilus_A. Next base: position 3,273 of record NZ_AKIF01000165.1, on the reverse strand, counting down.
CATTATAAAACCAATGTAATCAAAACGAATACTTGGGTTTGATGGTGTAGGCTTTAAATATTTAATTGAAAAGAATAAGCTTAATAAGGCAAATGGTAAATTGACGAGGAATAAGAAAATCCAGTTAAAGCTTTCTGCAATGACACCACCAACTGTTGGACCAATAGCTGGCGCAATCATAACTGAAATACCATACGTTCCAACTGCGAAGCCACGCTCATTTTTCGGAAAAGCATTAAAGATTAACGCCATTGCATTTGGCATCATAAGACCACCAGCAATACCTTGAATAGCACGGGCGATAATAATCATGCTTAACGTTTGAGACATAGCACCAAGGATCGATGCGAAAGTAAATAACAGTACTCCGACTATGTAAATTGTCTTCTTTCCGAACCGATCACCTAAGTAACCAGTTAACGGCATCGTCATCCCCATAGCGATCATAAATATTGTTAAGATCCAGCTTACTCCTACGGCATCTGAATCGAATATATGCATAAATTCCGGTAACACCGGGTTTAACATACTATTGTTTAAAATAACGGTAAACGTTCCGAATAAAACTGATAATACGACTAACCATTTATTTGGTAGATTGCTCATAAATTCTTTCTCCCTTAATTAATTCGTCTCACGAACTATTGTACTCCTTTTAAACAATAATTGAAAGACAATAAATAAAAATGAGAGGGGGACACCCTCTCTAATTTTTTAAGAAGTATATTAAAGACTGAAGTTCGACTGATAAATCGATATGATGAACTCTAACCGTATCAGGAACAGACAATCGTGAAGGCGTAAAGTTCAAAATGCCTTCTACCCCTGCATTAACTAACCGTTCTGTCATCTCATCTGCAGCTTGCATCGGTACAGTTAAAATCGCAACTGTAATTCCTGTACGTTTTAACTCTTTCTCTAAGTCATCGACGCTATAGATTGGGACACCACCAATTGTCGTGTCTACTTTATCATTTGTGTCGAATGCAATCTCTATTTTCGTATTGTTATTTTTTATAAAGTTATAATTTAATAAGGCTGTTCCTAAATTCCCCACTCCAACTAAGGCAACGCGAGAAATCTCATCTTGATCGAGCGTCTTTCTAAAGAAATAGATTAAATGTTGAATATCATAACCATATCCTTTACGACCTAACTCTCCAAAATACGAGAAGTCCTTGCGAATCGTTGCTGAGTCAACTTTTAATGCTTCACTAAGCTCTTTAGACGAAACGCGTTGTTTCCCTTGTTGGTGCAAATTATTTAAATGTCTATAATAAAGTGGTAATCGCTTTGCTGTAGCTTGAGGTATTTTATTTTCTTCCATCGTTTAAGGTTCTCCTTTTTTAAATTCCATTTTAAAACGTGGAACATTGCTTTATGATAGAACTATAAGATAAACTAGTTCACATTGAGGTGAATAAACTATGATCGTAATGCAATTAAAAGATATCGGTAAATATTTTGGTGCTGACCTTATTTTATCGAAAATTAACATAGAAGTACATCATCAAGACCGAATTGCGATTGTCGGACGAAATGGTGCAGGTAAATCAACGATCTTGCAAGTGATGGCTGGTCAGTTAAAGCATGATGAAGGTGACATTTTCAAACCTAAAGATGTCACTGTCGGCTATTTAGACCAACATACAGGATTGGATTCTGATAAATCGATTTGGGATGAAATGCTAGAAGTATATCGAGATGTCATAAACTTAGAAAAAGAGTTGCGTGAACTTGAGACGCACATGGCTAATCCTGATGCTTTTGAAAACGAAGCAGAATACGAACAACTTCTAACAACGTATGACCAAAAGCAAAACTACTTTCAATCGATCGGTGGCTTTCAATACGAAGCCGACATTCATTCTGTCTTACAAGGGTTAAACTTCGGTGGCTTTGATCTTAATACACCTATTACTGATTTAAGTGGTGGTCAGAAGACCCGTTTAGCATTAGGTAAGCTGCTTTTAGCTAAGCCGAACATTTTAATTTTAGACGAGCCGACAAACCATTTAGATATTAGGACGTTAAATTGGTTAGAAGGCTATCTTAATCATTATGATGGGGCTGTCGTCATCGTATCACACGACCGTTACTTTTTAGATCAAACGGTTAATATCGTTTATGAAGTGGCCTTCCAATCTTCTAAAAAATATCACGGGAATTATAGTTACTTCTTAGAGAAAAGAGCAGAAGATTACGAGCTACAAAAGAAACAGTATGAAAAACAACAAGGTGAAATTAAGCGCTTGGAAGATTTCGTCCAACGTAACATTGCACGTGATTCAACGAGTACCCGTGCCAAGTCTAAGCGAAAGCAGTTAGAAAAGATGGAGCGAATTGACCATCCTGATTTAGACGATGCTTCAGCTAAATTTTCCTTCGACATTAAACGAAAAAGTGGTAATGATGTGTTGAAGGTTGAAAATTTTCAAGCAAAGTATGGTGCTTTGGACGAGCCGATTTTCAAAAATGTGACGTTCAGAGTTAATCGTGGTGATCGAATTGCGATTGTTGGACCTAACGGTGTTGGAAAAACAACTTTACTCAAAGCGATTTTAAACCGTATGGAGTTCGTTGAAGGTGATATTCAAGTCGGCACGAATGTTGAATTCGGATATTACGACCAAGAACAATCCACACTTAATCCATCAAAGACAGCTTTAAATGAATTGTGGGATGATTATCCGCTTATGCCTGAAAAGGATGTACGCACGATTTTAGGGAACTTCCTTTTCACTGGAGATGATGTGTTAAAAACAATTGGCATGTTAAGTGGTGGAGAAAAAGCTCGAATTCTACTTGCAAAGCTCATGCTAAAAAAAGCAAATGTCCTCATTATGGACGAGCCAACAAACCACCTTGACTTAGATAGTAAAGAGGTTTTAGAAGCTGCATTAGCTGACTTCCCTGGTACGATTTTGTTCGTTTCACACGACCGTTATTTCATTAATCGAATTGCATCACAAGTGATGGAAATGAGACAAGATGAAATTAGAATGTTCCTTGGCGATTATGACTATTACATTGAAAAGATCCAAGAAGAAGCAGAGCTTAAAGCGATGGAAGAAGCTAAACAACAAGTCCAAGAAGATAGTTCGAACAAGAAACAGTTTGAAGAAGATAAACAAGTTAAACGTGAGATCCGTAGAGTAGAGCGTCGGATCAGCAAGGTTGAAGAAGAGATTCAACAACATGAGCAAATCATTGAAGAACAAGAAGCTAAAATGGAAGACCCTGAATTAACCGGTGATTACTCATGCCTGCAAG
>NZ_AKIF01000164.1 GCF_000269905.1 Alkalibacillus haloalkaliphilus C5 | reverse complement strand
TAAACAAACCGTCTCGTGATCATCACGAGACGGTTTTATTTTTGCCATTTATAAACTTTTGACTTCCTTAATCGCAATTTGTAACACTTCATCTTTCATCATAAAGCTAAAACGATGATCCTTTTTAACATTTTTCGGTATGTCATCTAACATCATAGGACCTTCAGTTTCGTAGTAATGTGGGCGTTCTTCAAGTTCTTCAACTTGAGCAAAATAAACGTTCTTAACTATGTCTCCACCTTTACCATCGACATAATATTGCCCTACGAAATGCAACTCTTTCACAATGCCACCAGTTTCTTCATACACTTCTCTTCTAGCAGCTTGCTCAGCACTTTCTCCCTGTTCTACTTTTCCACCAGGAAATTCAATTCCTCTGTTTTTATGCTTCGTTAACAGCCATTGTCCTTTATGTTTAGTAATAACCCAGACATGTTTAGGTTGATTTGAAAAGTGCATCTCATTTTTCACGAATTTTACTGTATTTTGGTAGTAGTCTTTAAATACTTCCACTAGAACACGTTCCTTTATTATATTTTTGTCTATTCGTACTGTATATCCATTATATACGGTTGCCCTCCATCCTTCAATTGTAGCTCAATAACAATTGTATATTCTCCATCGAATTCCGTTTCATTATTTTGCTTAATTAAATAATGTCCTTGTTCAACTTCAACCTTTTCATAATCCACACCATCTATAAACCAAGGTGGTGTTGCAGTTGGAATAATATATAGACCATCATTTTGTTCTTCATAATAATAGTCGACAAACTGATCGGTTACATGACTTGAGGCAAAATCAGAAAAGCTCTCTTTCAATTGTTCCATTGTGTCATAATTTAATACACGATAATCTTCTGCTGTTTCTTGAACTAATTGATCCATAAATTGATCCATGACTGAAACGATGTCTTCATGTGATAATTCATGCTCCGCTTCAGTCGTTATACTCATTTGATTTTTATTTTGGGTTAAACTGAAGTGATTCTGTTGGTCAGAAACAACTAATGAACCATGTTCGGCATTTAATTGATTATATGAAAACGGTATAGTTACAACCAGTAATGCAATAATTGATAAAAACATTAATTGTTTCATCATTTCCACCTCTCATAAATTAAATCTAGTAATCTTATTAATATCTATATGACTACTATTCCTCTATTAGACCTTTATTAAACATTAAAAAAATAGAATTCATAAGAGGCAAAAAAAACCTTGATCCAAAAATGGGTCAAGGTCATTGTTCATCTGAAATTTTACCAAACTGATCGTAGAACGGCATTGTTTCTATATGTTGTCTCGTTGATTCATCTCCTAGATGGTGTATCATTTTGTAACATTTCATAAAATGATAATCATATGAATCATTTTCATCATCATTGTGATACTCTTTAAAAGGTATCGTAGCTCGAAACCCTGTCGCACCTTCTGCACCTTTTAAATCATCGAAAAGTTCTCGGAGTGCAATAATCTCTTCTGGGTCTCCGTAAATAATAAAATCATCATTATTACCTGCTTTGTATTCAGAGATCTCACCTGATTCAATGCTTACATAAAATTTTCTTTTTTCATTTTCCATTCGCCCCACCTCTACACTTAATGTGCCAAAGGTCGTTTTGAATTATGCATTAACTTGTCATTTCAAATCCAAACTGACGAACAGTACGGTCATTTAACCTTTTTTCATGCACCTTTACACCAATACCAGGTTTAGTAGGTACTTTAACTTTACCATCTTTCACTTTAAATGGCTTTTCAATAATATCTTCTTCCCAATAACGCTGGGACTCAGATAAATCACCAGGTAACTTAAACTGCTCTAGCGAAGCTAAAATAATGTTGTGAGCCCGTCCTATTCCTGTCTCTAGCATGCCGCCACACCACAATGGCATGTCCGCTACTTTGGCATAGTTGTGAATGTTCAAAGCGACTTGATAACCACCTACACGTCCTAACTTCACATTAATGCAACCGGCTGCATCTAGTTCTATAGCTTGAAAAGCATCATGTTCAGATTTAACGGTTTCATCGAGACAAATTAACGTCTTCACCTCTTTCTTTAATTGATGATGGTAATAAAAATCATCTTGTCTAAATGGTTGTTCAATCATATGTAAGTTTAAATCATCTAAGTTTTTTAAATGCAACATATCTTCAGGACCGTACCCACCATTACCATCAAACATAATCGGTACATCACCGATATATTGTTTCGCTCTTTCAATAGTTTCTCGTTCTTTGCCTTTTTGTACTTTTAATTTGAAACGTTTGTAGCCTTTTTTAGTAAATTCTTTCGCTTGTTCTTTTAAATCATCTGTCAATGAAAGAACGACTCCGCTTTCGACTTCATCGTACTGACCACCGATTATTTCTTTCAAGCTTTTCTGTTGTTGTTTAGCGTGTAAATCCCATAGAGCTGTTTCAATTCCAGATTTAGCCATTTGATGACCTTGAATACCACTAAACGTTTCATGAACTTGATTAGGATGGTCAATCTTGCTTTTCTTTAAGATTGGTAATAAAAAATACCTTAACATATCCCAAGCTGTCGTCGTCGTTTCTGGTGTGTAGAAAGGGTCTGCAAATGCAACACATTCACCATATCCTACATGACCATTTTGATCATGTGCTTCTATAATAAGCGTATCACGCATAACAACTAAGCCATTAACCGTTTGAAAAGGTTTCTTCAACTTCATCCCGACTTGTCGCACGATGACTTCCTTTAAGTTCATCCTCTCACTCCTTTAACCGCTTTTGTAACTGATGACGTAACAACTTTTTAGAAGCGTTACGTGGCAATTCATCAATTGACACCCACGCTTTTGGACATTTATATTTTGCTAAATGCTCTAAACAAAACTGTTCGAGTTTAGCAAAATCAACCGCTTCTTCAAAAACGATAAATGCTACTGGAACTTGTCCCCAACGATCATCCTCTTGTCCGACGACACCAGCATCTTTCACTTTAGGGTGCATTTTTAATACACTTTCTATTTCAGCTGGATATACATTTTCACCACCAGAAATAATTAAATCTTTACGACGGTCTACTACGTATAGAAATCCTTCTTCATCAAAATATCCGAGATCACCCGTTTTCAACCATCCATTATGAATCGTTTCGCGGTTAGCTTCGTCTCGATTATAGTAACCTTGAGTTACTGTGGGGCCTTTAACGACAATTTCTCCTACTTGATTGGCATGCCTTTCTTCTCCATTATCAATAATTTTTAATTGATTCGAAAAAAGTGGCTTCCCAGCTGAACCTAGCTTTGTCAATGCATTTTCATCATCTAACGTACAAAATTGTGAGGCCGTTTCAGTCATTCCGTACGTTTGAAAAACGGGGACATGTTGATCTTTAGCTTGCTGTAACAGACCTTTAGGAGCTGGTCCTCCGCCTAATAACATACATCGAAACTGCTCTGGATAATAATCATCACCTAAACGATTTAACAACTGCTCCAACATAACGCTAACGACTGAAACAATCGTTACACCATTTTTCATCAAATCTTCATGAACCGCTTCTACATCAAACGTATCATGTAGATGTATCGGAATACCGTAGATTACGCTACGATAAACGATTGATAGACCACCAACGTGAAACATTGGTAAGCTTAACAGCCAGCGGTCATGGTCGTGCAACCCTAAGTTCAATGCTGAAGCTGTCGCACTCCACCAATGGTTCTCGTAAGTTAATTGCACACCTTTAGGGTTTCCTGTCGTTCCTGACGTATATAAAATATGAGATATCGCCAACAAGTTTATATCATCAGTCATTATATCGTGATCCTGACTACCTTTTGGGCATTGTTGCATATTCACTGTCTTAACGGCTTGTTGTGCAATTTGTCCAGCTTGATCTGACAAATCCTCATCATATATTAAGTAACGAACTTCCCCATCTTCTAGCTGATAATTAATCTCTTGTACTGTTAAGCGATTATTGATTAAAAAACTTGTAACACCTAGATAATTTAAAGCATGAATCGTAACTAGAAAATCATAACTATTTTTAGATAACACTGCAACGTGATCACCTTGTTTAATCCCTAAATGCGTTAAGTAGCTTGCTACACTTTTAGCGTGACTTTTCAAATCTGAAAATGTATAAGCTGTACCATCCCTTAGGACAACGGCTTGTTTATTCGGAGATAACTCCGCTCTTTTAGTTAGCCAATTTATCATTTCAGTCATATTACTGACGTTCCTTTCAAGTCTAACTTATATGTATGGAAAAATCGCACCAAAGCTTGGTGCGATTTAAATCTTTTTATGGGAAACGTGGGAATTGATCAAAGTCCGGTTTACGCTTTTCTTTAAATGCATCGCGACCTTCTTTTGCTTCATCTGTTGTGTAATAAAGCAATGTTGCATCGCCACCCATTTGTTGTAGACCAGCTAAACCATCAGTGTCCGCGTTGAACGAAGCTTTTAAGAAGCGTAGTGCTGTTGGTGACTTTTCTAACATTTCGTTACACCATTGAACGGTTTCTTCTTCTAACTGATCAACTGGAACGACTGTATTAACAAGTCCCATTTCTTTTGCTTCATCAGCATTGTATTGACGGCATAAGTACCAAATTTCACGCGCTTTCTTATGACCAACAATACGCGCTAAATATCCAGCACCGTAACCAGCGTCAAAGCTACCTACTTTAGGACCTGTTTGGCCAAAGATCGCATTGTCACCTGCAATTGTTAAGTCACATACAACGTGTAATACGTGTCCACCACCAATTGCATAACCTGACACCATAGCGACTACTGGTTTAGGAATTGTACGGATTAAACGTTGTAAGTCTAATACGTTAAGACGTGGTATATGGTCAGTTCCTACATATCCACCATGTCCACGTACTGACTGGTCTCCACCTGAACAAAATGCTTTGTCCCCTTCACCAGCTAAAACGATCACTCCAATTTTGGAGTCATCACGTGCATATGCAAAAGCATCAATTAATTCTTGTACCGTTAAAGGCGTAAAAGCATTACGCTTTTCCGAACGATTAATAGTAATTTTGGCAATACCATTATGCGTTTCGTACTTAATTTCTTCATATTCTCTTTCAGTTACCCACTCGATTGCCATTGTTTTACCCCCTTCATTGTTATGTATGGTTTAAAAACCTACTTACTATTTTACCAAAAATTCGCGGACTTTCTACATGAACAGCATGTCCAGTTTCATCCACTATATCCATTTTAGCATTTGGTAAGCTTTTCACCATTTCTTCATTTATTTTAACAAATTTTTCGTCGAATTCACCTACAATTAGTAAAACTGGCTGATTTATTTTCACTAATTCAGGCCAAAGGTTAGGTTGGTGGCCTGTTCCCATCGTCCTTAAAGACAACGCTAAGCCTTCAGCGTGTTGTGATAATCGCTCTTGTCTTATTTCATTACGTTTTTCTAATGAAAGTGTAAGTTGGGTATTAAATAGCGGAATCGATTCCCAATAATCGACAAATGACTCGATTCCTGATTCTAAAATATATTTAGCCAACTTTTCGTCTTGTTCTTGCCGTTGAGTACGAGCTTCTTTTCGTAAACCTGGTGACGAGCCGACTAAGATTAACCGTTTAACTGTTTCAGGGAACATCGATGTATAAACTAATGACGTACGTCCTCCCATTGAATAACCTAACAAATTAAAATGAGTAAGACCCATTTTAAGAAAAAGTTGATTTAGTTCATCACATGCTTGTCTCATATCTGTTAATTGATTTACCTCTGTTTGCCCATGTCCAGGTAAATCGACTAATACAATTTTGTATTCACTTAAATATTCAACGACCTCGCTCCATGTCGTTGAAGCTCCAGTAAACCCATGTAACAATACTAAAGGTTCACCTTCGCCAATCGTCTTTACATAATACGCATTGTCATTAATCGTATGATACATATTAACGTTTACCTTTATAATCATTAATAATCTGCCGGACATGTCCTCTTATATCTTGATGCCATTTAAAGTTTTCATCACGATCTGTTTGGACTTCAACGACTTCAATTCCAGTAATGGGCTCACGAACTAAGTTAGCTAATTGTTCATTGGACTCGGCGAAATGATAACGCACATTAAGTGATTCCACCATTTCTTTAATTGGTGGATTAAATGGTGTGCCAAACAATTTCTCAAAATGTTGTTTATGTTCATATTGTGGTAAAAATGAAAAGATACCACCACCATTATTATTAATGACGACAATTCGTAATTTCAGTTCATTTTTTATA
>NZ_AKIF01000163.1 GCF_000269905.1 Alkalibacillus haloalkaliphilus C5 | reverse complement strand
CGATTGTGAGGAACTAGAGTCAGCTTCACGCCATAGAGCTTGGAACACTGATACACTTTCCATACCAATTAGAGGTTGATAAAGTAAGGTTAAAACAGAGTCAGCATCTTCAAAAAATGTTGTTTGTTTAATAATCTTGAGTTGGTCATTAGGTAGCAAATGCTTCATCCGTTCTTGCACAATCACCACTCCCTTCTTTTAATCTAGCTATTCTTTGTACGGTTAATCATATCATGTAATTCTTTCATAAAGACATTAATATCTTTAAATTGTCGATAAACCGATGCAAAACGAACATAAGCGACTTCGTCCACTTCAGCTAAACGGTCCATAATATGTTCACCAATATCTTGACTTAAAATCTCTGAATTACCTTGATCTCTTAAATCTTTCTCTACTTCAAAAGCGACTTGTTCAATTTGTTCCAATGAAACTGGGCGTTTTTCACAAGCTTTAATTAAGCCTCGCTTTAATTTCTCACGATTAAATTCTTCTCTTGTCCCTTCTTTCTTAACGACAATAAGCGGAATTTCCTCGACACGTTCAAATGTAGTGAAACGATACTGACAATCGTCACACTCACGACGACGTCTAATCGATTTACCTTGGTCAATTGGCCTTGAGTCTAATACTTTTGTCGTTTTAGCGTCGCAATTTGGGCATTTCATATATTAGCCACCTCAACGTATATTTCAATTTACTATTCTACTTATTATAACAAAAAGTTCATTATCTTTAGTTGATTCTACCTAATTTTATTATAAAGAAAAACAGAAGGAATCGCCAAGACATATAGGAAATTTACAATTATTACGTATAGAACAAAAAATGACCCCGAAATAAACCGGGATCATTTCACTCACTATTTTAGATTGTATTATTGATGAACGTATAACTGATTGCCAACAAATTTCACTAAGTCCACAACACGGCATGAATAGCCCCACTCATTATCGTACCATGCTAAAACTTTCACTTTACGGTCTTCCATTACAATCGTTGATAACCCATCAACAATTGAAGAGTATGGTGAAGTCGTATAATCGATGGAAACGAGCGGATCATTGTTAATCGATAAATACCCATCTAAATCTCGATTCATTGCATCGTAAAACGCTTGGTTGACTTCTTCTTCAGTTACATCTTTCTCAACATCAACAACTAAATCCACTAATGAAACGTTCGGAGTAGGAACTCTTAGAGCCATTCCGTGTAACTTACCAGTTAAGCTTGGTAGCACTTCATTAATTGCTTTAGCAGCACCTGTTGATGTCGGAATAATTGATTGTGTACAACCGCGAGCTCTTCTTAAGTCTTTATGTGGGTTATCTAAGTTCTTCTGATCATTTGTAAATGCGTGTACAGTCGTCATTAAACCGTTTTCAATTCCGAAGTTTTCATGAAGCACCTTAGCTACTGGTGCTAAACAGTTAGTCGTGCACGATGCATTCGAAATAACATGGTGTTCTTCTGGATCATATGATTCTTCATTAACACCCATTACAATCGTTTGGTCAGCTGGTTTTCCTGGGGCAGTAAGTACTACTTTTTTAGCGCCGGCCTCTATATGTGCTGATGCTTTGTCACTTGAGTTAAACACGCCTGTTGCTTCTACAACAATATCAACATTTAACTCATCCCAAGGCAATTCAGCCGGGTTTCGGCTAGAAACTTTCACGATTTTTTGTCCGTCAATCACAAGTTCATCATCTATGACATCAACAGAACCGTCATAAGCTCCGTGTACTGAATCATACTTAATTAAATGAGCTAACGTCTCTGAAGGATAGCTAGCATTAATTGCTACAATTTCTACTTTCTCGTCTTTCATCGCACGGCGGAACACCATTCTACCGATACGGCCAAAACCGTTTATTGCAATTTTTGTTACACTCATTTAAAAGCCCCCTCATCGCTTTATGTTATACTTTTTTATCTTTATTTAAGATTAGTATAACACATTGGCAATAAAATGTGAGGGCAATTTTTTAAAATTAAACAAAAAATTATGTGTTAACTTCTATACCCCATCGATTTAATATAGCCATTAATTGCTCTTCACTTTCTTCAACTGAACCACCATTGTTCACTATCGCATCGGCACGATCTCGTTTCTTAGTAATAGGAATTTGTGAATTTATCCGTTCTAATGCTTTCTCTGCTGATATTTCATCACGTTTAGTTAATCGGTCCAACTGAATGTCTGGATCTACATAAACGACTAATACTTGATCAACGTAATGAAATAATTCGCTTTCAAATAGTAACGGAATATCCATTACAACTAACGGTTCTTTATTTTCGACATACTGATCGCGTTTTTGTAACATCCTCTTACGTATTTGTGGGTGCATAATATTATTTAGTTTTTTCCGTTCTTCTTCATCTTTAAAGACAATGTTACCTAACGCTTCACGGTTTAAGGTTCCATCTTCACGTAAAACTTCCCTACCAAATGTGGCAACGATTTGTTCATAGGCTTCTTCACCTACTTGAACAACTTCTCTTGAAATTTTGTCTGCATCTATGACTGGAACGCTCCATTGTACAAACATGTTTGATATGGTTGATTTCCCTGTTGCAATGCTTCCTGTTAATCCTACTACTAATGTCATAGTTCAACGCCTACCTTATAAAATTCCAGATTCCTAAACTTATTAGTATTAATCCTGGTATAAATGAAAGTGGGTGTACCCACGTAAAACGATGCATCCATTTTCCAAGTCCAATTCCACACATTAAGAAAAACATTGATGATAAACCAACAACGATCGCGACAGCTAATGCAGGGATCTCAAAAAAGGCAGCACCAATACCACTTGCAAATGAATCTAAAGATAATGCAATAGCGACAACGACTGCTTCCATTCCACTTATGGAACCGGACTTGTCGCGGTCTGCAACTTGTGGTCGCTTCAAAATTTCCCATATTGTTCGAATGTTTAATGTCATTTCTTGAACCCGATAATAGTATTTCACCTTTTGCTTTTGGTCTTGTAACCATTGCCACAGCACCCAAGAACCAATCGCAATAAAGATCAATCCACCTAAAATATGAGAAATAAACGGCATGATGAACATGACAAGTTCACCGATCCATCCACCTAGTAAAAAGCTACACGCCGTAAATATACCTATCATTAATATCGCATACGGTTTTACAGTAATCGACCTAACTCGATACGTTAAACCGAAAAAGAAACTATCAAAACTCACAGCAAAACTTAGCAACAACGTCAGGAGTATTAAATCAAGCAACAGTAAAAGCTCCTTCCATAAGGGTTCAAAATATCTTATGAAAAGAGCTTATATACTGTGTTTAATCACTAATAACTTGACATGTTGGACAAAAATGGGTACCTCTTCCGCCTACTTTTGTTTTCACAATAGGACTTAGGCAAACTACACAGGGCTCTCCTGTTTGATCATAAACAGCTAATTCTAATTGAAACATTCCAATTTCACCAAGTGAATTTAAATAAGACCTAATCGATGTTCCACCTTTTTCAACTGCTCGACTTAAAACTTCTACAACTGCTTTTTGAAGCTTGTGACACTCTTCATAAGAAATTGATGAAGCTATTCTCTCAGGGTGGATATGACTTTTAAACAATGCTTCGTCAACATAAATATTCCCTAAGCCTGTTACGATTGTTTGGTCTAACAATGTTGGCTTTATAAGTCGAGATGTCTTTTGAAGTTTTTCGTAAAGATAGTCGACTGTAAATTCTTCACTAAAAGGCTCTAACCTAACTTATTAATCGGGGGTGTATTAAATTCTGTTTTCACAGGTTTTAAATGCATCGTCCCAAACTTACGCACGTCTTTATACCTTAATTCTTGCCCACCGTCTAACTTAAAGATTACATGTGTATGGACATCTACTTCATCTGCTTCGTTAAACACTCCATATTTACCTTCCATACGTAAATGGGAGATTAACACATCCTCGTCTAAATAAAACAACAAAAACTTACCTAAACGTTTAATAGAACGAAACGTTTGGCCTTTAATTTGAAATTTAAATCGCTCTATATCCCCTGGCTCTTTAATAATTCCAGGATAGCGTATATCGATATCTGCAATTGTCTTCCCGGTGATAATCGGTTCTAATGTTTTTCTTACTGTTTCGACTTCTGGTAGTTCTGGCATGTCTCGTTTACCCCTTTTTATTTTGCATCATACCACGTGTTGCCATAAGAGCTATCAACTAACAGTGGGACAGATAGTTCGATTGTTTGTTCCATAGCTTCTTTAACCAATTTTTGAAGTGCCTCAACATCTGATTTTTTCACTTCGAATATTAATTCGTCATGAACTTGAAGGATCATCGTTGCGTTCAAGTTCGTACCTTCCATACTTTGAACAACATCAAGCATTGCTTGTTTAATAATATCAGCTGCACTACCTTGAATAGGTGAATTCATTGCGGTACGTTCTGCAAAGCTACGACGATTGAAGTTACGACTATTAATTTCCGGTAAATAACGGCGACGTTTCATAATGGTTTCAACGTAACCATCTCTTTTAGCTTGAGTCACAATATTATCCATGTAAGCTTTAACACCTGGATAGCTTTCAAAATATTTATTAATAAATTGCTCAGCTTCTTTACGTGTGATTCCTAAACTTTGACTTAAACCATAATCACTAATGCCATAAACAATGCCGAAGTTAACCGCTTTAGCTTGTCGTCGCATTAAATCATCGATTTCATCTTCTTTAACATCAAATACATCCATCGCTGTTTGCGTATGAATATCTTTACCTTCATTGAATGCTTGTACAAGTTTTTCATCTTTAGCAATATGAGCTAATACACGTAACTCAATTTGTGAATAGTCAGCAGCCAAAATGACCGAATCATCTTCAGAAGGTACAAAGGCTTGTCTTATTCGACGTCCTTCCTCTAATCGAATCGGTATGTTTTGCAAGTTAGGTTCAACTGAACTTAGACGTCCTGTTTGAGTTAACACTTGGTTAAATCGTGTATGAATTTTATGTGTATCTTCATGAACAACTTTCTGTAAACCTTCCAAATAAGTCGATTGAAGCTTAGAAAGCTGTCGATAGTGTAAAATTTGCTCAACGATCTCATGTTCATGTTGTAGCTTTTCTAATATGTCAGCTGAAGTTGAATACCCTGTTTTAGTTTTCTTAATAATAGGAAGCTCTAAGTCTTCAAACAGAACTTTCCCCAACTGTTTAGGTGAATTAATATTAAATTCACTGCCTGCTAAGTTATGGATTTTCTTTTCAATATCTGATAAACGATTGCTAAGGTCTTTTTGCATTGAATCTAATCGATCGACATCAACTTTTACACCTGTATGTTCCATTTCTGCTAAAACAGCTGATAAAGGCATTTCTAATTCGTAATAAAGATTTTCTTGTTCATTCTGTTTTAGCTCGTCTTTTAGAAGGTCGTTTAATTTAAAACCGACTAAGCCTTTACGCACTATATGCTCTTGATAGACTTCTTTATTAGGTAGTTGTTGTTTTGCACCTTTACCGTACACCTCTTCATCATAAGACACTTCTGTTAGTCCATAACTATGTGCAATTGATGAAACATCACCATCGTGGCTAGCAGGATTAACGATATATGCAGCTAGTTGCAAATCAAATGTAATACCTTTAACTTCAACCCCTCGCCATTTTAATGCGACTAATAATTGTTTTTTATTAAACACTGTTTTAGGCGATTGTTCATCTTCTAGCCAATTAATAAATGTTTGGTCTTTTAACAAGTCAGTAGGAATATAGTAATTGCCTTTTTCATTAACTAAGCTACATCCAACAATATTACTGTTGTGATAATTATCATCTAACATTTCAACATAAAGAATATTATAGGATTCATCTACGAGCGATAAGTCAAACTCACTTAATTCTTTAAAATCAATCTCTTCATACTCTTGTTCTGAGTCTTCCCCTTCAACTTGCCCCATTAATGATTGAAACCCGTAAGCTTTAAAAGCTGATACTAATTCACGTGATTGATAACCTTCATACTTTAAGTCTTTAAGTGAAATTTCCACTGGAGAGTTTTGATTAATAGTTACAAGCTCTTTACTCATTAACGCTTCATTTTGATTATTAATTAAGTTTTCTTTTAACTTTTTACCACTTACGTCATCAATATTTTCATATATGTTCTCTAACGTACCGAACTGTTTAAGCAATTTAACCGCTGTCTTTTCGCCAACACCGGGTACACCTGGAATATTATCTGATTGATCACCCATTAAAGCTTTTAAATCAATAATTTGTTCTTTTG
>NZ_AKIF01000162.1 GCF_000269905.1 Alkalibacillus haloalkaliphilus C5 | reverse complement strand
TAAAGTTTATCGCATAAAAAATCCCATTCTGGAAAAATGTAGATGACATCATCTCCAGGTGGGAGGGGCTAGCATGACAAGAAATAAAGTTGAGATTTGTGGTGTTGATACGTCAAAGTTACCAGTCTTAAAAAATGATGAAATGAGGTTTCTATTTAAACGTTTACAATCAGGTGATGAACAAGCTAGAGAAGAACTCGTTAACGGTAATTTACGCTTGGTATTAAGCGTTATTAAGCGTTTTAATCACCGTGGAGAGAATGTTGATGACTTGTTTCAGGTTGGTTGTATCGGTTTAATGAAATCAATTGATAACTTTGACCTTAGCCAAAATGTTAAATTTTCGACCTATGCTGTACCAATGATTATTGGTGAGATCAGACGTTATCTAAGGGATAACAATCCAATCAGGGTTTCTCGTTCATTACGTGATATTGCTTATAAAGCTTTACAAGTAAGAGAGGATTTAATGAGTCAACGTTCTACTGAACCAACAACGCAGGAGATTGCAAAAGAAATGGACATCCCTCATGAGGATATTATTTTTGCTTTAGATGCTATTCAAGACCCTGTGTCGTTATTTGAACCAATATATAATGACGGTAGTGACCCAATCTTTGTAATGGATCAACTGAAGGACGATAAACAAAAAGACTCTTCTTGGTTAAATGAACTAGCAATTCGTGAAGGGATTAAAAAATTAAATGAACGTGAGAAATTGATTATTAATCAACGATTCTTTGAAGGTAAGACACAGATGGAAGTAGCTGATGAAATTGGGATATCACAAGCTCAAGTGTCTAGGTTAGAAAAATCAGCAATTAAAGAGATGAATAAAACTGTATTAGACTCTTAAATGTAGTCCTCTATGTTGTACTTGTTATTAACTTGAAACGAGTTCAATATGGAGGTTTTTTTATCGTGTTTCTCCTCATATAGTATTAATAGTGAGGAGGCGTGATTATATGTTATTGTCAGAATTACAAACAAAAGATATCATTGAGGTTGAGAACGGTGAAAAGATCGGATTTATTAGCGACTTAGAATTAGATGTAACAGTGGGCGTTATATTGTCGTTAGTCGTCTCAGTAAAAGGAAAGTGGTTTGGGGTCTTTGGTGAACAAGAAGAGATTGCGATTTCTTGGTCTCAAATTGAAAAGATCGGGGCAGATGTCATATTAGTGAGAATGATAAAACATTCTCCTTAAATGAAATAAGAAATATAGAGCGAAATGTGATAAAATACATTATAGAGGGGTTCTTACTATGGCAGAAATATTGGATGCAAATTATACAAATTATTTACTTAATTCCAAGTGGAAAGAACTCGGTTATACAGCAGGTTTTTCAACACGTCTAAAAGGGTATAGTAACACACCATACAATTCAATGAATGTTGGCATCCACGTCAATGACGAAGTAGAAAATGTTCTGAAAAATCGTCAATACATAAGTGAACAAATTGAACAACCGTTAGAACAATGGTGCTGTTTAAACCAAGTTCATAGTACTAAAGTAATTGACTTAACTGAAACTGATCGCCATGAAGTTTCACACGACAAACCGAATATTGAAGCAGATGCTATGATTACAAATGATCCTAGCCATTCATTAGTAACTTTTTATGCTGACTGTGTTCCACTTTATTTTATCGCGCCAGAGCGAGGCTGGATAGGGTTAGCGCACGCAGGGTGGAAAGGAACAGTCGGTGGTATTAGTCACAATGTTGTGGAAGCTCTCTTGTCAAAAGGTGTTCAATTGGAAGAACTAGAAGTGATGATCGGACCTTGTATCTCTCAAGACCGTTATGAAGTTGATGAACGAGTGATTGAGCAAATCCCACAAAAATACTATGAAAAAGTATTAAAACCTAGTCAACAAGGCCGTTATTTGCTTGACCTAAAAATGTTAAACTATTTATATTTAAAAGAGCTAGGTCTATTAACAAGTAAGATTGAAACTTCTCAGTATTGCACATACGAAGATGAACAGCTCTTTTTTTCATTCAGAAGAGACAAAGGTCAAACTGGTAGAATGATGGCTATTTTATCTTTATAAAAATCGTAGCAAGGGTGTTATACACATGTCAGTAAGTGAACGATATCAACTAATACAAGATGAACTAATACAAATATGTGAACGCGTTAAGCGTAATCCTGATGACATTCAAATAATTGCTGTTACGAAGTATGTCTCTAACGAAACAGCGCAAGAAGCAATTAATGCTGGTGTACAGCATTTAGGCGAAAATCGTCTAGAAGGTTTTTTAGAGAAATACGAATCGATTGGACAAGCTGCTAACTTACACTTTATTGGCACGCTTCAGTCACGGAAAGTGAAAGATTTGATTGATTATGTCGATAGCATTCACTCTTTAGACCGTAAATCGTTAGCAAAGGAAATTAACAAAAGGGCTAGTCGAGAAGTGTCTTGTTTCGTACAAGTTAATACGAGTGATGAGGAGTCAAAACACGGCATAAAACCAGAAGAAGTAGTTCCATTTATAGAGAGTCTAGCAAACTATCCGAATGTTAAAGTTGTTGGATTAATGACGATGGCACCTCTTACTGAAGATGAACAGTATATTAGACAATGTTTTAGGAATTTAAGAGAAGTGAGAGATGTAGTACAACGTCACCAATTCCCTTATGCACCTTGTGATCAGTTATCGATGGGGATGAGTAATGATTATCAAATTGCAATTGAAGAAGGTGCGACCCATATTCGTATAGGTTCAAAATTAGTTGGAAAAGAAGTATAGGAGTGGATTCCGATGAGTTTTAAAGACAAGTTCAAATCATTTTTTGACCTAGATGAACGAGCAACTTATGAAGAAACACCGAAACGTGAAGAACACGAAGTTGAACAAAAAGAAGAACCAACGAAAAAGTTCAAAAATCAAAATCAAGACAACGTCGTGAGCTTAACATCAATCCAAAACGATACAAAAATGGTCCTGTGTGAACCAACTGATTTTGATGAAGCACAAGATATAGCTGATCATATTATGAAGAAAAAATCAGTCGTCGTTAATCTGCAAAGGTTAGACCATAATACGAGTGTTCGTATTGTTGACTTTTTAAGTGGTACGGTCTATGCTTTAAGCGGCAATATACAAAAACTCGGTCAACAAACATTTTTATGTACACCAGATCATGTCGATATATCTGGTAGTATTTCAGAACTGTTTAACGATTCGAGTTTCGATTATAAATAAGAAAGGGTGTAAGGCGAGTGGATGCGTTACTTAGCTTAATATTATTAGGAGTTCAAATATATTCCTTCATGCTAATTGGTTATATTTTTATGTCATGGTTCCCTGGAGCAAGAGAATCACAATTTGGTCAGTTTTTAGCGAAAGCATGTGAACCTTATTTAGAACCGTTTCGTAAGTTTGTTCCACCATTAGGAATGATTGATATTTCGCCAATTGTTGCGATTATTACGTTACACTTAGCATCACAAGGACTTATAGTATTATTTGGCATGTTATTTTAATTAAAGGAAGAGGAAGGTCATGGATTTATACCAGCACTTTCGCCCAGAGGAACAACCGTTCATTGATCAAGTGTTAGACTGGAAAGATCAAGTTGAACGTAACTACGTACCAGTTGTTAGTGATTTCCTTGATCCAAGAGAACAATTGATTTTTAAATCTATTATTGGACAAGACGAAAATTTGCAACTGTCTTTTAATGGCGGATATGAATATGCAGAACGAAAGAGGGCATTATTGGCTCCTTTCTATGAAACGATTAACTTTGACGGTTTTAATATAAGCATCTTACAAGGTACATATGCGTCTAAGTTTGTATCACTTTCACACCGTGATTTGTTAGGGACGATTATGTCATTAGGCTTACACCGGAAGAAACTCGGTGACCTAGTAGTAAAAGAAGGTCAATTTCAAATTATATGTGATCAAGATTTAGCGCTTTATTTAAAGATGAATGTAGAGAAGATTAAAAATACACGAATCAAATTAAAAGAAGTTGATGAGGCAAATGTTTTTAAACCTATTCATCATTGGCAAGACCAAGAAGGTACGGTCTCATCCACTAGACTTGATGTTATTTTGAAAGAAATCTATCAAATCTCACGTCAAAAAGCGCAGACGTTCATTGAGAAGGAAGCTGTTAAAGTCAATCATCGAATTGTAAATAACCCTTCCTTTCTACTGGAGCCTGGAGATTTAATCTCTTTAAAGTCTTACGGTAGAAGTAAAGTTGTTGACCTATTAGGTGAAACGAGAAAAAACAAAGTTCGCATTAAAACTGCTAAATTAAAATAATTGCAGAAGTTAGCAGGAGTATGAAACTTCTTGTCGAAATTATAAATTAAGGAAAAGCGCAAGAGCAATAGAGGGGGTTCGAATGATGGGTATAACGCCATTAGATATTCATAATAAAGAGTTTACTAGAGCTTTTCGTGGGTATGATGAAGATGAAGTTAATGAATTTTTAGACCAAGTCATTAAAGACTTTGAAAAAGTTATTCGTGAAAAGAAAGCTTTAGAAGAACGAGTTAATGAAAAAGAAGAGAAATTAGGTCACTTTAGTAACATTGAAGAGACTTTAAACCGCTCAATTCTTGTCGCTCAAGAGACGGCAGATGAAGTGAAAAATAATGCGAATAAAGAATCGAAGTTAATCATTAAAGAGGCAGAGAAGAATGCCGATCGAATTGTTAATGATGCATTAGCTAAGTCTCGTCAAGTTTCGATGGAAATTGAAGAGCTGAAAAAACAAGCTAAAGTGTTCCGCACACGTTTGAAAATGTTAGTAGAAGCACAACTCGACATAATTGAGAATGAAGACTGGGAAGACTTGTTTGAATTGGATTCTGAGGAAGATGAAGAGATGCAATTAGAATCTAACTACCATAATCAAACGAGCAGTTACCAAACTCATTCAAATTCTGAGTCATAATCACGTTTAAAATGGAACATTAATATGTATAATGAATAATAAACCTTGACTTCATGAATGAAATTATCTATAATTCTTTTATCATGAAAAAGAACTTAACACATAAGTTGTGTTTATAAATTTAAAAGCATCGATAGGAACAGTACTTAAAGTCAGTTGTTAAAGCGAGCTAGGGACGGTGTGAGCCTAGTAGCAATCCTTTAAGGAAAATCATCCTTGAGCTTCCTTTTTGAACCTCTAAGTAAAATAGGACGTCACATTCACGTTACGAATGCTAAGTGGAATGAATTGTTATGTTCATTCAATTAGGGTGGTACCGCGAACTTGTTCGTCCCTTTCTAGGGATGGGCAAGTTTTTTTGTTTCTAAAGATGTCTTTTAACAAAGTGTTATAACTATAAGGAGGATTTATATGAGCTACAAGGAAACGTTATTAATGCCTAAAACGGAGTTTCCGATGCGTGGAAATTTGCCAAACCGTGAACCAGAAATGCAAAAAGCTTGGGATGAAAACAAGATTTATGAAAAAGTTCAAGATAGAACAAAAGACCGACCATTGTTTGTCTTACATGACGGCCCTCCGTATGCGAACGGTGACCTTCATATGGGGCACGCTTTAAACAAAGTATTGAAGGACTTTATCGTGCGTTATAAGTCGATGTCTGGCTACCATGCCCCGTATGTTCCTGGTTGGGATACACACGGGTTACCTATTGAAACAGCATTAACGAAAAAGAAGAAAATTGACCGTAAAAAGTTAGCAATCGCTGAATTTAGAAAAATGTGTGAAGAATATGCCCTACAGCAATTAGATAACCAGCGTACACAATTTAAACAATTAGGTGTCCGTGGTGATTGGGAAAATCCATATATTACACTAGATCCAGCTTTTGAAGCACAGCAAATTAAAGTGTTTGGTGACATGGCTAAGCGTGGTTATATTTACAAGGGAAAAAAACCTGTTTATTGGTCACCATCATCAGAGTCAGCATTAGCAGAAGCTGAAATTGAGTATCAAGAAAAGCGTTCCCCATCCATTTATGTAGCATTTGATGTTAAAGAAACTAATGGGGTATTAGAAGGTGATGAGAAATTCGTTATTTGGACGACAACACCTTGGACAATTCCCGCTAACTTAGCAATTGCACTACACCCTGAAGTTACTTATTCTGTTGTTAGCACCGAACAAGGTAAATTCATCGTTGCTGAAGACTTGCTAGGTGAAGTATCGGAGAAAACTGGATGGGAAAACCCTTCAATCGTTAAAACATATAAAGGCGAAGAATTAGAGCGTGTTGTTGCTCAGCACCCATTATATGACCGTGATTCACTAGTCATTTTAGGTGATCATGTTAC
>NZ_AKIF01000161.1 GCF_000269905.1 Alkalibacillus haloalkaliphilus C5 | reverse complement strand
GCTTCGGAGCATTGCTTGTAGACGCAGGTGCATCACTCGGCCCAAAAAGCGGGGCCTGTGGGGTCTCGAGACTCGTGCTGTTCCCGTGACGACCCGGACGGTCTAATGTCGGCGTTGGTCACAGGACGTGACCGCTTTTAGCCGACCTGGAGTCGCCACCTTCGCTCCTCACCTGAAACCAACTCAGTGCTTTAACAAAAAAACTAACTCCATGAGGTTAAACACAACCGCTTATTTAATCGACCTACAATAGTTTGTTTTCATGAATGTGGTTATTAATGCCACAAATCACCTTGCCCGAAGTGCTTTGATGATTGCGCCGAGGGTTATTACTTCATCTGTATAAACATGTACAAGGACACATGTCATAAATAAAGAGTGCCCCAAACAGGCACACCAACCTTTGACTTTGAACCACTTTATTCCTCTTCAAAAGTCATGACTTCATTTTCTTCATTTGTAATCCAGTCACTAAAACTACCTACATATAACTTTACGTGATCATAACCTGCTTCCCATAATGCAATCACATTCGGAGCAGCTGTAACGCCAGACCCACAATAAACGATAATTTCTTCGTACATCTCTAGGGAACGAAAGTAAGTTTTTAATTCATCTTCATGTTTAAACAACCCATCTTCTTTAAACAAATTCATCCAATCAAAATTTTTAGCAGAAGGAATGTGACCTGCTTTAAAATCAATAGGTTCTACCTTTCCAATAAATCGTTCATAATTTCTCGAGTCAATTAATGCTATTTGATCATCTTCTATATGACGCCTCACATAATCTTGAGTTGCAATAAAGTTTTCATTAAATCGCCAATTTTGTCCGCTTGTTACCGCAGGTTTTTCTATTTGTTCAGTACTAAAAGGGTACTCCATATTTCGCCAAGCTTTAATTCCTCCATTTAATATATATACCTGCTGATGACCAATCGCTTTCATCATCCACGCAAATCGACAGGCAAAAGCATGGTTATCATCATATGCGATTAATACCGTTTCATCATCGATTCCTTTCGACTTAAGTGTATGTACAAAAGAGTCTAAATCCGGTAGCGGATGCCTTCCCCCTGTTTTCTCTACTGGACCGCTTAAATCTTGCTCTAAATGAAAATAAATAGCACCTGGTAAGTGAAACGCTTCGTAATTTTGAAAGCCAAGTTGATCATCCTGTAAGTCAAATCGACAGTCAACAAAAGTACCACCTAATTCTTCATACATCGTTTTAGCTTCTTGAGCCGAAACAAGCATAATCCCCCACCCTTTTTAACTTATTTTACTTGAGTATATTTCCTTAAAGCTTCATTTTCTAACGGTATACGTTTTGTCATTAACAACACATGCGCAAGCGGAAAAATGGCAGCGGTTATATAAGCACCAAATAACAACGGAATGGTTAACAGTTCGAAAAATACAACCCAATAATTAGGGTGTTTAACATACCTATATAATCCTTTTTTAACTAATCGTCCTCCGTTTGGATTAATAATCACTTTAGTATTCCAATAACGTCCTAAAGATAAAATAACCCAAAATCTTAAAACTTGCAAAATTATAAAAACAACGAACAAACTAAAGGATAAAGAATGATTAAATTGGTGTGACACATAGCTTTCAATGATTAAGCTGATAATAAAAAACACATGAACAGTTACAATTAACGGATAGTAGCGATCTTTTACAACAACCGCTCCACGATCTATTTGAAAACGTGCATTCGACTTAGCAATTGCT
Organism: Alkalibacillus haloalkaliphilus C5; assembly: GCF_000269905.1. Classification (GTDB taxonomy): domain Bacteria; phylum Bacillota; class Bacilli; order Bacillales; family Alkalibacillaceae; genus Alkalibacillus; species Alkalibacillus haloalkaliphilus_A. The sequence goes on along the minus strand of NZ_AKIF01000161.1, from coordinate 4,584 downwards.
AGCTCCAACAATCTTAAGCTAATTAAATATATTAACAATAGTATGTAGAACATTTAAATAACCTCCATTAAAACAACTTCAGAAGCAAACCCTGGCCCTAATGCCGACAATAAGGCATACCCTTTTTCTAAATCTTTCTGTTCCATCACTTCTTGTAAAACAAACAGCACTGTTGGAGATGACATATTTCCATACTGTTTCAAGACATTTCTGGAAGGTTTGAGTAGATTCGGATTAGGAGTTAACCGTTCAATTTCTTCTATAATTTTTCTACCACCTGGGTGTGCCACAATATGTTTTACTTCTTCTAATGAAAGGTTGTGGGTCTTCAATAAACGGTCTACATGTGGTTTCCAGAACGGTTCAATTAACTTCGGGATCGTTACATCAAAAATGACATGAAACCCATCATCTTTCACATCCCACCCCATGACGTTCATCGAATGATGCTTCACTTTAGAATCCGTTGCCTTAACGATCATTTTTCTAGTTAAATTATTTACTTTTGGGTGTTTTTCACCAAGGAGTAACGTAGCCGCTGCCCCATCGCTAAAAATGGCTGCCCCTACGATGTCTTTGGGTTTTAAATTTTGAGGGTGAAACGCTACTGAAGCTAATTCACACGAAATAAGTAATACAGCTTGTTCTGGATTCCCTTTTAAATAATCAAATGCTCTTGATAAACCAATGGCACCTCCAGCACAACCTAGCCCGAAAAGTGGCATGCGTTTTATGTAAGGAGAAAAGTTTAATTCGTTTAAAAGATGAACTTCCATCGATGGTGTTAATATACCTGTACTCGTAACAGAAACGACAGCGTCAACATCATTCAGTTCGAAGTCATCACCTAAACAACGCCAAACAGCTTCTTTAGCTAGTTTAACCCCTTCTTCAAGCCACAACTTATGACGTTTTTCTAACCCATGATTCGTTTTAAACCAATCCTCACCTGTAGCGAAATACCTTTCTTCAATTGCTGCTTCATCAAATACTGATAAGTACTTCTTCAAAGAATTAGTTTGTGTTAGTCCACTAACGACATCTTTGGCAAATGTCTGAGTAAATTTATGCTGAGGAACTGATGTACCAACTGAGGCAATAACCGCCATGGAAGTTTCATCCTTTTTTTATTTAAGTTACCCCTTCCACCTTAGAACTAAACGTATAGTTTTATTCAACCAATCAAAAAAAGCCTCGGTTTTATGCCGAGGCTTCGAGATCCATCATTATTTTTTCTTTCCGAAAAACTGATAGTAGTCAGTTTTAATAAACCCATTAAATAACTTCCTCTTCTTAGAAGCTGTTGTACCATAATGTTGTTCGAAATTTTCATGGGAAGTCATCACATAGACGCTCCATTTTGGATAGTCCTTCATAATGCCACCAAGTGCTTTATATATAGACTCAACTTCTGGTCGATCTTTTAACCTTTCACCATAAGGTGGGTTTCCAACTAAATAGCCGACGTCTGTTTGTGGTTTGAAGTCTTTTACATTCATTTGCTTCCATTTGACTAAATCAGCAAGGCCAGCTTCTAACGAATTATTTTGCGCCATTTCTATAGCTCTGTGATCAACGTCAAAACCTTGAATGTCTAATGGTCGATCATAATTCGCCAAGTCTTCAGCTTCTTCAAGTGCTTCATCCCATATATTCGGAGGTAAAAATTCCCACTCTTCAGCTGCAAACTCTCGGTTAAAACCTGGTGCAATATTTTGACCAATTAAAGCAGCCTCAATCGCGATCGTCCCTGAGCCTGTGAAAGGGTCGACAAACGGTTGATCAGGTGTCCAATTCGTAAGTTTAACTAATGAAGCGGCTAACGTCTGTTTAAGCGGGGCTTCACCTTGCTCTATACGATAACCTCGCTTATGAAGTCCTGCACCTGTTGTGTCAATCGTTAACGTTACTTTATCTTTTAAAATAGCTACTTCAACTTTGTAACGAACACCAGACTCTTCAAGGTTCGTATAAATTTTATACTGATCTTGTAGTCGTGATACGATTGCTTTCTTTACGATTGACTGACAATCTGGCACTGAATATAATGTTGATTTATGTGACTTACCAACAACATGGATAAAAGCATCTTCAGGTAGCCAGTCTTCCCAAGGTAATGCTTTTGTTTGTTCGAATAATTCGTCGAAGCTATAAGCGTTAAACTCTCCAATCAGCAATTTAACGCGGTCAGCTGTTCTAAGCCATAAATTACTTCGCGCAATTCCTTTATAATCTGCTTTATATGTAATTTTACCGTTTTCACTTTTAACATCTGTATAACCAAGGTCCATAACTTCACTTTTCACTAAAGTCTCTAAACCCATGGCAGCTGTTGCAATTAGTGTTACATCATTTGTTGTCACTATAAGACAGTCCTTTCAAACCAATAGTAAGCTTTATTATGTACAATTATTTATAAAATAAGGCATAGGTAAAAGTGACCCATAAATGTCTTGTAAGCCATGTTCTGTCCTATTGTACTGCAAACGGCGGTCAACCTCGTACTCCAGGCGTAATCATCTATCTACAAGTGAAAGATCACTTGTCTTTTTGCTAGGTTGAATTCCCTGCAAAAAGTGCCCCTACCATAATTTGGGTTGCTCACTCGTGGGGTTTACCGCGTTCCACCTTAATTGTTTCCAATTAAGTTCGTCACTGTGGCACTTTAAAGGTAATCTGACCATACCTTGAAAGCTATAGGTCATTTTCCTGCCGTTAGCTACCTCATTGTAGCTACCTTGACTTATTGTTTTGTCAAGCACGAACACTACGAGCATCTCAGCTCGTGTGAGCATGGACTTTCCTCTCAAATGAGTCATTTGAGCGATTACATAGACATTTATGAACTCTTACCTATGCCCGAATAAAACATTATAGCACAGTAGAACATTGTTTGCTAGTGCAATAATTGGCAATTACTCAGTGCGCTTTCTACCGAAAACAGCTTTTTCTAAATTAGATAACCTTTGAAGTACATCAGCATTAACTTGTGAACGACTTTGGTTGTTTTGATATGTAGAATTAGTGTTAGACCCTGTTGCATTCTTCAGCCTTTCTAATTCTTCATTTAAACGTACAACCTCTTTTTCAAAGTAATCATAGTCTTGAATGACAACATCTAAAAATTCGTCAACCTCATCTTGATTATAACCTCTCATCGAAGTTTTAAACTCTTTGTCCAAAATTTCTTGGTTCGTTAATTGTGCTTTCTTCATCATGAACATCCCCCTCAATCTTTTATTCTAACTGGCCGGATTCTTGTAGGTCCCGTGCCACATCTTCTAATTCAAAAGAATTAATAACAGTGATTTCATAATCATGCTGTTCTTCATATTGTGTCACTAAACGATGGAAAAACTTAGGTGAACCACCATACTCCTCTTCAAATAAGATCATGCACCCATCTGTCTTTTCGATCAACCAACGATCACGCGTTTGATACTGCTTAGGGCTTTCATATTCATTTTCACTTAAAGGTTTAGAGAAGTCAGCTTGTGAGATCATTTGTTGATATTTTCTCTGTTTTTCTTCATTCCATACTTTATCTTGATTAACAAAAGGTGGTATTACAGCTATTTTAACATGATAATCAGGTTTCAGCGATTGAATCACGTCAAATGCCCACATTTCAACACCAGGTTGTCCAGAAATAACTACCCATTCTAACCCTTCTTCAAGATGTGGAACAAGTCTTCTTTTAATCGCTTCTTTAATAACTGTAATTTTAGTATCTTGTTCATTAAATATATTCAATTCGTGTGGTTTATAACCGGTAATTGTTAAAGATTTCTTCTCCATATTATATAGTATATCAAAAAAAGAGCTAGTTTTGACTAGCTCTTTTAAAATCTTACTAAATTGTATTCAATTCATTTCAAACTATTCGCTTCCCGACTCTAAATCATCAGGTGTAAATGAAAATGGTAACAACTCCTGAACTGTTGTTTCTTTCACTTCCATGCCTTTACTTGTAATATAAACTTTCATATTAGGATCGAAAAATTCGCTCATAACTTGTCTACAAGAACCACAAGGCGGCACGGGGCGTTCTGTGTTCGCTATAACCGCTAGGGCTTCGAATTCTCTTTCGCCTTCTGAAACAGCCTTGAAGATCGCGACACGTTCAGCACAACAAGTCACAGGGTATGCCGCATTTTCAATATTACACCCTAGATACACTTTACCATCTTTCGTCAATAGTGCTGCGCCGACTGGAAATTTAGAGTAAGGTACAAATGCTTTGTCTAACATCTCTTTTGCCGACTGTACTAACTGACTTTGCTCCATCTAATAATTCTCCCTTAACCTAATTTTAGTACTCATTATTATACATAAGTTATATTTATTTTTCATCATTTATGACGAGATCTAAGTTATACATAACTGACTGGTATAGTTCCATAAACCTCTTTTTCCTGACATCATGAAAATAGCTATGCAAAATCATAATCTCGAGGTTATCTTTTGTATTTTTAATTTGATTTGGGAAAATTGCGATTTTATGAACGATGGCTTGAGCTTCCTCTTCCCATTTCTCTATCTTTTCAAAGAGAGGCAAAGTTTCAGCTTTTACTTGATTAAAAT
>NZ_AKIF01000160.1 GCF_000269905.1 Alkalibacillus haloalkaliphilus C5 | reverse complement strand
CCTTGGCAGTCTCAGCACACTTACGAACTTCACCTTTAAGCAAAGTTACTTCCAAAGAATACAAATGCTCAGTTAGCTCTTTCTTGTTGTCCATCCAAAACACTCCCCCTCGTAATCAACATTTCTATTTGTTGATCTTTTCCACTACCCCAGGTACCTCCATCAAATCTTCTATAATAAAATCCGCTTGAACGCCATCGTACCGCTCATCTTTCATCCAAATACTTTTCATACCAACATTTTGAGAAGCTATAATATCATTTTCTGGATGGTCGCCGACATAAATGCTTTCTGCAGGCACCACACCTAGTGATTCTAATGCTTTATGGAATAATTGAGGATCAGGCTTTTTCACCCCTTCCCATTCTGATATAAGGATAGTTTCGAAGTAATCCTCAATCCCTAAGGCCTTAATATTATCTAATTGGAATTGGCCTTTACCATTCGTAATGACCCCAAGCATAAGATGATGGTCACTTAATGTCTCTAACATTCTATTAAGGTTAGGAAATGGTACACAGCTATCTTTAAAACGACTATTATAATTTTCAAGTAACTCCTGCCATGTCAATCCTGTAATGTTAAACTCATTGACTATGCGTTGATAAACTTGATCTTTTGATACGTAACCCCTTTGATCCAGCTCGACAAATCTCGTTATGTATTTTTCTTTAGGTATATGATCCAAAAATGTTTTCAATCTGTCATATTGTTTCTCAACAAAGACCTTCACAGACTTATCTCGATCTAACAACGTTCTATCCAAGTCGAACACGACAGCTTTGATCATATGTTTTCTCCTTTCATGTCATAACCAACTAAGCAAGAAATACCCTATAAACATCAAAATAAAAAAGTTAAATGTCATAATGAGGTTCAACACAACTCCTAACTTACTTTTACCGATCAAGCCAAACAATGCACCAATGGGATTAACTAAGAATGTTAAAGCCCAAAAGCTATAGCCAAATTGAAAAATGATATTCGGTAACCATAAAGCTAGGCCTACAAAAGCACAAATAATTGATAACGTTGTCCATAACTTATTACTCAAAAACTCGCCTCCAATCTAACGGTACTCCATCAACCATTTATTCTCTTCTATTAATTTCACTTTTGAAAATCCACATTTCTCATAACATTTTATAGCTCTAACATTCGTTACTTCAGGGTCCAAAACAACAACATTTGCACCCGTATTATCAAAAATATAATCAGTAAATTGCCGAACCATTTTAGTACCAATTCCTTTGTCAAAAAGGCTTGGAACACCTATAAATTGATCGATTCCATAAACTTGATCATGAGTAGAATAGCCGAATTCCACTTTCTTCTCTTCACTTAAACTATACTTCTGCATATAACCAATAGGTGTGTCACCCAACTCGACTATATAAGGGGTTACTGGTACTTCTTCGGCAATTCGTGGTTCGTATTTTTCCTTAACTTGTTCCAATGAAAAGGGGGAATTCACATCGCCATAGAACTCCAAAACCTCTTCTGTACTTAACCACTTCGCCATGATTTCATAATCTTCATCGTTCATCTTTCTAATTAATAGATCTTGGTTCGGGTTCATATAGTCCACCTCTACTTAGTTGTTATATGATGATTGAATGGAATAAATCGCTTGTTCTGCTCCAAATCTGACCACCTTGTGTTCTAATTTCATCCCTAATTTCTCTAGAAGTTTACAAGAATCTATATTGGCAGTTTGAGTTTCTGCGACTACTTTTAATAGATTTAAGTCATTAAAAGCAAAATTAATAACCCCCTGAACGACTTCAGATGCATAACCTTGCCCCCACCATTCAGGTAAAAATTGATATGAAATCTCGAGATTTTCACCATCATGATGAGGGTTAAGAGAAACTAAACCAATAAAATGACCTGTGGCTTTTTCTTTAACAATCCAATTATAAGAGTCACCCTCTGAGTGAAGCATTTCGTCCATCAACTTATTAACCGAATCTTCATCACACACACCACCAAGAAACTTTCTTACTTTTTGATCTACGTACAATTTCTTAACATCATCAAAGTTTGATTTTTGTAATTTATTAATAAAACATCTTTTCGTTTCAAACAAATAGACATCTCTCCTACCTCAATCTATTTCATTTTCAATTCCTCTAAACCCGAATTTAAAATCTAAGGTACATAGGTTTAAAATTTAACACTAAACCCATTAAACTTATGAATCCCAGTTCCAAAATGTATAAGATCTTCCTCTCTTAAAAATTTAACAGCACACTTAACCTCATCTAATAACTTGGCACTCAGTCCTATCGTATTATGTCCTCCATAAATCATTGTTACATTTGGTATATTTGATATTTTTTCTAGTGATTCTGTGAGGTCAGCGGGGTCAGTTGTTGGAAAAAAGGCATATATAGGCGTTTCATCGTAAAGCAAATCACCAGTAAATAAATAGCCTGTACTTTGATCATATAGTGATATATGACCTGGAGAATGTCCTGGAGTATGGTATATAGACAAATTACGATTTCCTAAAGTTATTTCATCTCCATCATTCAACAAACCAGTAGGCACACCTTGAAATGGTTGATACGTTTCTGGATTAAATGAATCTGGCGTAGGAATGGTAATATCACGCCCAACATCTTTCCTGACTTGCTCAATTGGTAGCTTTTTAATACCGTTGACTAGCCAATCTTCCTCGTCCTTATGAACAAAAATCTCTTTATACTCACCATGACTTCCAATATGGTCCCAATGAACATGTGTCGTGATCACCATAACCGGTAAGCTTGTTAACTGATCTGTAATTCTTTTAATGTTATCTATTCCTAATCCAGTATCGATCAATCCTGCTTTCTTTTCACCAATTAGTAAATATGAGTGTACCTTCTCCCAGTGACCAAATTCACTAATAGCAAAAGTTTTACGATCAATCTGAGTAACTGTAAACCAAGAGTCTTGAATGACCACAAAATCCACCTCTCAACCTCGATTAAAAAGCTTACTTATACCAATCTCATTTCGCATTTTTATCTCCTCTTTCCATCAAAACGCTTTTCAACATTCCTTCTTATAAAAAACTAAATTGGCATACTCATTAATTCTCTTGGTTACTCCAGTTTTAAAGTAACCCATCTTTTCGTACAAATAACAATTCCGCTCTTCTTCCATAATGGTCGCCAACTCCCAAGACTTAGCTTGAGGGAACATTTCTTCAATTAAATTAATCGACTTCTGAGCTATACCTTTTCCTTGATAAGCAGGAAGGATAAACATTGGGCTAATCCAATACTGCCCATTCTCTTTCCAATGTACACAAATCGCACCTACCACTTTCTCATCAGCTGAGATTAAATAAAAACCACCACTTGGATTATGTATTCTCGCTTTTACCCTATCCATAGTTTCATAACCTGGATTTGTAGCATAATCTTTATATTCCTCCAACAAAGGCTTAAATGATTTAATTTGAGTCTCGTGAATTATATTCGCATCTTGTTCTGTTGCTTTTGTTAGCCTAACTTCCATCACTTTCACCTACGTATCATTTGAATAAGGATTGAACCTTTATAGCGACTTCCTTTGGCTTTACGTTAAGGGAAGATAGCCTATTAAGACCAACCCACAACGGTTCATAAGTTCCTCTGTTTCTGTTCAAGTCAGTATACTCCTCACCTTTACCTGACCCAATTGTTCCACTTATAATTTTAGATAAGAAAAAGTATTGAGTACCTTTGTACGTTACCTTATCAAGGCACTCACTAACCCTAACCTCAACACCTAATTCTTCAAAAGCTTCTCTTTTAGCAGCTTCCTCTGGTGTTTCTCCTTCCTCAATTCCACCACCTGGAAAGACGTAATAGACAGAACCTTCTCTAACTCTTTTAATTAGTACAACCTTCTGATCTTCAATTATAACCACTGACCCTCTATTTCTCAGGAGAATCCCTCCCTATCTAAGCTCTTTCACCAAAGTATAGTAACGACTACCAGGCGGATAATCTTCTATTTCACCAACAACTCTATAACCCTTCGTTTCATAAAAAGTACGGGCCTGAAACTCAAAAGTCGTGACTAGCGCTTTTGTTGCACCTTTCTCTTTAGCGATTTTCTCTGCCTTTTCAAGAATTTCGCCACCTAACCCTTTACCTCTATACGTCTCTTGAAACCAAAAGTCATTAAGCTCCATCCAATCCCAATAAACTTCTGCTGTAATGCCTCCAATCCACTCCTCATTGTGTTTAGATACAATAATATTGAATGCTTGTACTGCCCCTTTTTGCCTCGCTTTTTTATGGTGTATAGATAGCTCATTATTATATTCTTTAACTTTACTATGTAAAAAGGATGAAAACCTTTCGTTATCCGTCTCTAAAACCTCAATATTATAATCCACCTTTATCCCCCTATTAAACTAATAATTAACCTTGAACCACGCCGTTTCTTGTAGAAAATCATTTCTTGTTAACTCTTCCCCTGTCACAAACTGCCTGTAAGAGGTTATTGTCCCGTCATGAGAAACTATATAAATCCTTTCCCTCCCAAACGTCTTACACCATCTCAGAAAATGCTCTGCTACCACTTTAAATTCAGTATCAGGCAGTCTATTTATACTAGTTGACCACAAGCTTTTAGGTAATGGTCCTTGGATAGGACAGTCAGGGAAGTCTTCTTTAATTTTCTCTACAGATAAAAGTTCATCACAAGGTAATGTCTGCCCTTCTCGCTTTTGTGGAAACACTCTCGGAGAAATTAACGGACTAACAACCTTTTGACACCTTATATCTTCACTCCAAATCTGCGCTGTCTGTAGGGTTCTTCGAGTAGGACTAATAATTATGAGGTCCTTATTAGATAGTGGAAGTTGTTTCTTAAGTAATTTGGCTTGATTGATACCTTCATTTGTTAAAGAAGGGTCTGAAGTATGTAAACTGTGAGGTAAATCTATGGTGTGTTCTGCTTGTCCATGTCTAACAAATACTAATTCCATCAAACTCCCCATTATTAATATATTATTTTCTCAAAACTGACTGAAAATGAAAGCGTTCCTGTATTAAAACTACTCCGGCGCTACAAGTTCTACTTTGATTCGATCTGGGTCTTCAAAGTAAACCGCGTAATAATTCGCTCCACCAGCAAAAGGGTGTTGATCTGTGTAAAGGATCCTTACACCTCGTGATTTTAATTTCTCCGTCATTTCATCTACATACTGACGCGATTCTGCGTGAAAAGCTAGATGGTTAAGACCGACCCGACACCTATGATATGGAACGTCTAAAAAACGATCTTCTGCTTGGACAAAAACGATATATGTATCACCTAACTTAAAGCTACAACCGCTTTCCCATTCTTGATAAGACGTATACCCTAACTCTTCAAGAAACCAGCGCCAAAAATTAGCAGACTCTTCTAAATTAGAAACATATATTTCTATATGATGTAATAAACCTCTCATTTACGGTCTCCTTCCAAATTATCCGACTTTCTTATTCCAACCTAAACAGGTTCAGTTTGGTCAGCATTTACATAAATACCTAAGCCAAATACGGTTAATAAATGCCTGTACCGACGATTAATACACCCCACAGAGTTCTCATACAACTCCCCTTAAATATTGCTCAGCTGTTTCAATTTTAAAGCGCCCACTTTCTTGCAAAAATTGTGTGAGCAAGTGCAGGTGGCCAGCACCATATAAAACAAATACTCGTTCGTGTTCAGAATCAATTAGGTCGACTAACCTTTTATAAATAACCATGTTTCGATAGTACCAATATTGTGCTGTCCATGTAGCTCCAACGGGGTGTTCAACACTTCCCATTAAAGCAAGTGACATATAAACTTCATGATTCGCTTTGGTCATCTCAAGACTATTTAAGTGCAATAAATAATCCGTAATAGTCTGATTGCGGTAAAGTTCTTCGTTCTCACGTGTTATTTTCTCTACTTCCTCTTTAACGTCTTTGAAAATGTTAGACTCATTTTCCGTAGCCCAAGCTTCTAAGTTTGGCATTCCTTCTAAATTTTCATTCCAATCAACGGCATCGAGTTCACTCAAGCCCGACTCTTTTGCTAACCGAAAGCCAATTTGATGCACTTCATTACTCGTTAACTGAAAATCATCATTTAAAAAATATCTGTAAGCCTTGTTTAAATTATCACGTTTATCTGTTGAAACTTCTAAGGCAACCTTTGTTGGTTGAAACCGTTTTAGGCATTCAATTAAATGTTTTATTTCTTCTTGCCTCTTGCCATTTAAAATACCTTCTGTCTGTGTCATAGATAGATCACCATTGTCAGAATTACTGAAATGGTCAGTGCCGAGGACAAGGATTGTTGGTTTATAACTTGTCAAAA
>NZ_AKIF01000159.1 GCF_000269905.1 Alkalibacillus haloalkaliphilus C5 | reverse complement strand
CATTTATTTAGGTTCAACAGGTGGAGTTGATTTTTCAGGAGTATCTTTACCATTTGATGCAGGTGAATTACTAGATGCTGCAATGGGACTTTTAGGTGTTGTTGGTCCATTCGTATTACTAGGTCTTGCAATTGTATTTACTCCTAAAATTATTTCTCTTATCCGCAGTGCAGCGGCTACACGTGGTCGCAACAACTAATAAAAAGGGGGGCATTGCTCCCTTTTTTTAATCCTAAAACGTGGGGTTTTTTAAATGAAGAAAAAATTACTAATTCTGATAACCATTTTTTTGTTTGTGGTACATACACCAATCACACTACTAGCATTTCAAAATGAAACGTATAACTTTGTTGAATCGTATGAGTATTTTGAAGCTGGTGAGTTATGGCCAACAGATGCCATAAGAGTTGATGTTGTAGAGAGCGTTTACTCCTATGAAGCCGAATTATATTCAAGTGGTGAATTGGTCGAAACAATGAGCCGCGCTGATGTACAACAAAATTATTGGGGGATTAACTGTAATGGTTATTGGTATATAGATTGGTATGACGAAAGTGGAAATTATTTAGGTTCAGATGAAGTTGAAGTTTATGAGATTCAAGATCAAGCAAGTGCTTGTGAGAATAGTCACCAACAAGGTGATGGTGGAATGGATAGTGGTGGCGATATTTGCACATGCTTCTTTGAATCACCACATTGGCAAGATTACGTTGGTCAAATTGATGACATTATTGGAGCTATTCCAGATCCACCTAATTGGAATCAAGTAGCTGATACGTTTTACGACAGGGTTGTACCTAATTTAGTAGATGATTTTGAACAAATGTTAGGGACAGCACCTTCTGCCCCTAGTTTACCAACAGTCGAAGAGCCAGATCCGATTGAACAACCTGAACAACCAACGAGCAACTTAGATGATCGTAACTTGAGTGATAGCGAACCTACTTTCGAAAGCCCTTCAGAAATGGAAGATGCAAGTTTTGATCAAGATGATCTTATGAATGAAGCAGAGGAAATTGAGTTTAGGGAAGATGAAAGTGAAGGTTTTGAGATAAGTGATCCAGTCGATAGTTTGCCAGAGTTACCTGATGAAGATTTGCCAAAACCAGGTGAAACAGATGCAGGGGAATATGGCGAACATCAACCTGAACAAGAAGTGATTGAGTTTCCAGATGCACCTGAACCTAATGAAGATGCAGGTGACCCTTTACCAGATGAACCACCTGCACCAGGTGAAGGTGACGAAGAAGCTCCAACACCAGGAGATGAACCAAGTAATGCACCTGTACCTGGTGGATCTGATGAAGAGTTTGGAGGAAGTGAGTATTACATGGATCAACCGAAAGATGAGTAAGGGGTGAGATGGTGTCGCAAGAAGTATTGCAAATGGTCATTGATTACGTCTTTGGAACAGTTTTTATATATTTAGCACCTATTTTGTTAGTTATAGCGATTGTATTGTTCAGTGATGAAATTATTAAGTTGATTCATAGAACGCTAGGTAGTAGTAACGGAAGATATTAATGGTGATTGAGGGCGGTAAATATGAGCCAATTATTCATACAACAAATAATTATACTGGGGATCTTTGGGGATATATTTGGCGAGTTGTTCTCATTCCTTGCCGAGATCGTAGGTACGATTGCTAGTGCAATATGGGATGCCATTTCATGGATTGGTAGCTTAATTTGGGATGCGATTACTTGGTTAGGTGAGTTATTAAGGGATCTCTTTCAATTTTTGATAGATCTACTCATTTCATTCTTTGAAGTGATTTATGCCTTAATAGATGGCTTTCTTTATTTTCTTTATAATATCGGTCTTTTAGCGGTCAAAGTATTTATGATTTTCTTTGAAGTTGGAAAGTTGATCATTAGCTTTATTCAAGGGATTGCAGCAACACTCCAATCACTATTTTTTACGCCTGGTGGTACTGGTGGACATGGTTATTCAGGCATGATTGGACAAATTTTCACAGCATTAGAAGTATTGCAGCTGCATGTGATTGCTTATGTATTGTTATTTATCATCTGGATCAGTACAGCATTTGCAGTAATTAGAATTTTATCGAACTTAAGAGGGGCAGGTGGTTCTTAATGTTAGATGCCATTCGAGATTTTATAGACACGATCTTTGAACCGCCTTTAACCTTTTTAGATTTGGCCATTGAGAACTTGCAAAGCGTTAGCATCATTACAGCACAAGGCATTGATTTATCAAACTACACTATGGTTTTTAGAGATATGCCAAGTGAATGGCAAATGGTTGTACAGTCTTTACTTATGGCAATGGTCATGATTGGGACATTGCTCTTATTTAGATTAGTTTTAAGAACATATTACGCAGTGAAGGACGGTGTTAAGTGGTGGTAGATGCATTTATTTATATGTATGTGGTCAGTTTAGGAGCTGGTTTAGGAATCGCTACAGTCGTTTGGTTAGGTTATAAGTATTATCAGCGATCAAACAAGAAAAAGGGCAAAGGTAGAAAGGCGGTTGTCTAATGTTTAGAAAGAAGAATGACGAATTTTTCGAGGAAACAGATGATGTTTTAGTGGTCTTTGATGATGAACAGAAAACGAGTGATATAAGTCGTATTAGTAGTGTTAATGAAGAAGCGATTATTGTTACTGGTAAATACAACGTACCTTATCATGATTGCGAAATTACAACAGGGCCAGATGGTCGCATTTTCTTTTATCGTGCTCCAAGTGAATCGGTTAAAGAAACTAAACGGTTAGCAGAGTTGGAACGCAATACAGTTCTTAGTCAAATTGCTAATTATCGTTATCAAGAAGAGAGTGGCGTTGATATTAGCAAGATTGCCTTAATTGGTGTCACAATGATGTCTGTTTTAATGCTAGGACTTTCAAGCTGTCAGGGGTGATTAAATGAACGATCAAAACGCACAGAATGCAGATAAGTTGCAATCAGTCATTAGTGATAACTTGTTTCCAGAAGTACAACATGTAAGTGATGTTAAACAAGTTTTAGAAAACATGGAGAACAAGGCACAGGATTTAAGGCCTGAACAGATTAGAGCTATTATGTATTTGAGAGATTTAGGTGATAACGCATATTTACATGGTGACAAAAATCCGTATGAGAGTTTAATTAATTTCATTATGGAAGGTAAAAAGCTTGTTGCGAACCCTTCATACTACATTGAAACGATTGAAGCATTAATACCAAAACCTCCAAAACCTATTGTTATGGCAGAGAAGGACAAAGGAGGGAAGAAGTAATGGCGTATCACATCTTTATTGAAGGTGGATTGGGAGCAGGAAAAACACTAACTATGTCTATGTTAGCTCACCACTGGAGACACATGGTACGACAGCAAGGTGGCGATATAGCTTTATTTAGTAACTATGGTTTAAAAGATTCTTCTAACATGCTTAATTACCAAGATTGGTATGACGTAGCACAAGCACAAGGCAGTATCTGTTGTTGGGACGAAGCACAAATGGCTTTTGATAGTCGTCAGTCATTAAAAAGCACTTCAATTTACGCAACGCAATTGCTAATGTACGTACGTAAAATGAAGTCGATACAAATGTATTGCAGCCCTTCTATTAATAACGTGGATAGTCGTATTCGTCAGATCGTTGAAGTTTGGTGACTGTAACAAAACGAGGGAAAAAAGGTATAGTTTTAAACTTCTTTGATTATCAAGCTAAACAGTTTGGATCGAATGGTAAGTTTCTACATTCTCAATTTGTGCCGAACTACAAGCTGCAACAGATTTACAAGGCTAACCTTTATGATACACACAATATGGTACAAGGCTTTCCATTACCTAATACTGAACGTAAAGCAAGTGAGTTCTTTGAAGAATTAGAACGTATTCACAATGAAAGTAGAAAGGTGGTGGCGTTATGATCAGTATCTTACCGCCTAAATATCGGGCTAAAGATCCTCGCCAACTCCTTTATCACTTTCCTTCTATGCCAGTCGTAAAATACGCCAAGCTGATGCAAGAGTTTAGCTTTAATCATGCTCTATCGGTTGCGGAAGATGTGGCACATAAAAATGGTTACATACTAGTGCCATACAAGTGTATGCATTGGGAACGTAAAAAGCGTTTTGTTGATAGACGAGTAAAAATAGGTCGTAACTCATTTTTTATGATGAAGCAACTTGAGTTAACAAAGTCAGAAAAGGCCAAGTTAGACGATTATATAGAAGAGTTGGAGGGGGTTGGTTGATGGTTTTACTATCAACCGAAGAAGTAAGAGAGTTATTTCAAGACATGGAACATACGAAAGCTAGAATTTTAATAAGCATGAAGCGTTATTTAACCAAGTATCAAGTAGAAGAAAAGTACAATCTGTTTGAAGTAGCCTACAACGATTTAATTAAAGACTTGAAAAGAGATAAAGTAAGCCCTTCCGTTGATTTAGCTGTTTACCAACAAGATTTATTGCACATGTTTCTAGTGATCTATTTAAACCGTATAAGCGAACAAAGAATGATCTATATGTTCTTAGAGGTTATGGATCGTGTGGAACCTTATTACGTTAGGAGGTTTGTGGTTAATGAGGCGAATTGAATTTGAAAAAGGTGAGTTATCCATTTTGTTAATGCTGCTTAAGTTCATGAAAAGCTACACCAAACAAGCTTTGATTAATCAGTTTGGGAAAGAGCAGGGGAAAGCACAATTTAACCATTATAAAGCGTTGATTAGTGAGTTAAGTCAGGCCGCTGGCAAAGCTGATGAACAGAGTGCGAATGTTGTGGTTGAGTTGAATGGTGAAAACGTGAAGATGTTGCAAATGTTTTTAACAGGGTATTTGCAGCAAATGGGGACAGAAACAGATAATGCACAAGTGTTGATGAATGTTAGAGAAAAAGTGAGTTAGGGGGTGACAAATTGAAAAGAAAAGTCTTTGTTTTAGCAGTAGCATTGATGTTGTTAATACCTTCAACCATTACACTAGCAGATGAAACAGTAACGATTGTTGAAACAGATGGTATTATTGATGGTTTGCCTACTGATTATCGAGATTATGAAAATGTGGAGTATGCTGTTGATGGTAATTTAAGCACATTCGCTGAGCCACAAGGTGTTAGATATGCTTATATGGAGTGGAAGTTTGATGAACCACAAGACATATATAATTATTACATTTCTGCTTCTACTATTAGCAACAATACAAGAGTACGTTTCTATTTTTATTCAGAAAATGAAAATGGAGAACAAGAGTTAGTTTATGAAAACGATATTTACTCAAACAACCATGACATAACGACCATTGAGGAAACTGGAATGGACAGTGTTGAAGATGGAGAAATGAAGGATATTACAGCCATTAGATTGGTTGATAGTAGTTTAGGTGGTCAAAGATTTGGTGTGGCACACTTTGATGTAAACGTTAATCATATCAATGAACAAAAAGTAGATTTATACAACGTTAATGATTTGAATATAACAACAAACACAAACTCAATTAATCTTAGCTATACAATCCCACAACAATATGATCATATTAATTTTTATGTTGATGGTGAACTGGAAGGAACGACAACAGACAGCGAATACACAATAGACAGATTGCAACAAAACACCGAATACGAAATAAGAGTTACTTCTACTTTTGGTGATAATGAAACAGAGGGAACAACTGAAACCGTTAGAACTCAACTAGAAGGTATTGAGAATGTAGAAAACATTGAGTATGAACCTTCTTACGAATACATTGATTTAACTTATGATTTACCAGATCATGAATTGTTTAATTACACTTCTGTCTATGTTGATGGTGAACGTTACATAGATGATTATAAAGATGGACAAGTAACTGTCGAGGGTTTGGAAGATAACACAACCCATGAAATTGCTTTTAAATCGTATTATGAAGATGATTTAGAAACTGAAGAAGAAACAATTAGGATTAAAACGCTCGAAAAAGAAGTTGAACCAGGACAACAAGAAGTAAAAAATTTACAAGCTGACAATTCAGAAGAAGGTCGTATTGATCTTTCATGGGATAATCCAGAATACTACTTTGATAAAGCGATTATTTACCGTAAAACAACAAGCGAAGGTGAACAATCGGCTTTCAATCCTTTTCAAACTTACACTGTACATGCTGATGAAACAGGAAGCGATCACGAACCGATTTTTGAAACAAACGGAACAGAATTTAGCGATCTAACTGTAGAAGAAGGAAACGAATACGAATACAAAGTCACAACAGAATATGATGGAATAGAATCAGAGGGTGTTTACGTACAAACAACAGCGCCTACACCACCAATTATAGACATTAGTGATGTTAGTTTACCATTTGGAGCTGAAGGATTATTGAGTTCAAGTTCTGCAATATTAAAGCTGATTGGTAGCTTTGTACTGTTATCATTAGCAA
>NZ_AKIF01000158.1 GCF_000269905.1 Alkalibacillus haloalkaliphilus C5 | reverse complement strand
TTTAAATGAGCTTCCACTTCGTACTTCGTCTTTTCCATTACTTTATTTAGTTTTTTAGTTATATCAGTGACAGTTTGTTTCATAAACAATATGTTATACATCGATACTGCTGTAACAGGGGTTTGGACAGAATAATGCTCTTTTAAATCTCGGCTCATTAAACTGACAGGTGGAGGTGTTACTTCCTTACCAACCTTTTCTATTAACTCATCGTTTAACTCTAAATTTTTATTCAAATAGCTAGTCATTAAATTGGCATTTAAACCATGAAACGGTTCACCTACATGAGTTTCTTTTCCATAGCACAGGAAACCAGGAAGTACTTTTCCTAAAGATCCAGTATATAAATACATATTGTCATCTTCAGGGTATTGCCTGAACATTGGCTCACTATTTAAGCAAAGTTTATATTGTAATTCTTCCTCTTCTTGTATATCCTTTAAAACTTCTGTCGCTTTAAGCATGCCCAATGAATTCACTTCCTCATCAGGTACGACGAGTAATAAAATATTACCATCCCATTCACCACGAATCGCTTTCTCTACCATCGATAAATGTAATGCCGTTCCTGCTTTCATATCCATCGTTCCACGGCCAAATAACCAATCTCCGTTCTCAAGGTCACGCTGTGCTTCTTCAGGCAATATGTGTGACTGTTCTTTAAATAAACGAGTTAAATATGTTGGATTAAATGCATAGTCTTTATAAGCACCATAATCTTCCACGTCTACTACATCTATATGACTTAATAGAATGATCGTATCTTGAGCGTCACCATTTTTAACTAATGCTGTTAATACACCTCGTCCATCTTCTAAAGGATGAACATTTAAGTGGTTTGGATTTTGACTAAAATAATCTTCTTTAGCTAGTAAACTTTGTATGTACGTTACTATGTTTAGCTCGTCTTCTTGCCCAGTAATACTATTAAAACGAACTAACTGACACAATAAGTCTGTTAATTGCTGTTTTGATTGCCACTTCATCACAAAAACCACCCCATCTATATATTGACTTTTCAAACGACATACACCACAATCATAACAGAGAATTGAAAGAGGTGTTGGCAATTAATACAAGAATTTTTGCTCATCGAGGTGCAAGTCATTATGCACCTGAAAATACACTACCTGCATTTCAATTAGCAAATGAAATGGGTGCATCTGGAGTCGAATTAGACGTCCAATTAACAAAAGACAACATCCCTGTCATTATTCACGATGAGAACGTCAGAAGAACAACGAATGGTGTTGGCTTTGTTCAAGATTATACCTATGATGATATTAAACAACTCGATGCTGGCAGTTGGTACAATGAACGATTTGCGAACACCACAATACCAAGTTTAGAAGAGTTCCTGAAATGGGTACAGACTACTAATATGACTATCAACCTTGAATTGAAGACGAATGTCATTAATTATGTCCATATAGAAGCAATCGTCAACGAAATGATTGAACACTTTAAATTAGAAGATCGAACCATTTTATCTAGCTTCAACCCAGAAACGATTAGAAATTTAAGCGACATGAATTCTAAAATTGAACGAGCATGGTTAACGCAAATGCGAATTAGAAAAGTTCATTTACTCTTAAACGATATTGGCGCACAAAGTATACATATTAAAACAAGACTATTATCATCCAATATGTTAAAAAGGATTTTACAAGAGAAGATCCCTTACCGCGTCTATACCGTTAATCGTGTTAAAACATTTAAAAAATGTGAACAATTACAGGCTGATGCCATTTTCACAGATCTACCAGACTTACTTAAATAACATTAAATTTCGGAGGCTACTTATGGAAACAAAACTATTCTCCCCAATTACTTTTAATCAAGTAACATTAAAAAATAGAATCGTTATGTCACCAATGTGTATGTACTCTTGTTATGAACAAGACGGCATTGTTACACCTTTTCATATAACACATTATGAAAGTCGTGCAGTAGGCCAAGTAGGCTTAGTGATGTTCGAAGCGTCAGCCGTTCAACCGAATGGTAGAATTTCATATGAAGATTTAGGCATTTGGTCAGATGATCATATTGCAGGATTGAAAAGCGTGACAGACCGAATCCATGCTCACGGAGCAAAAAGTGCTATTCAATTAGCTCACGCTGGACGAAAAGCTGAACTAGATGATCCAATCATCGCGCCATCCGCCCTACAATTAAATGAACGTTTTCAAACACCACATGCTATGACGAAAGATGACATTGCTGAAACGATACGATCTTTTCAACTAGCAGCAGAAAGAGCTCAGAAAGCTAACTTTGATATAATAGAAATACATGGAGCACACGGCTATTTAATTAACCAGTTCCTCTCACCACTGACAAACAAACGTGACGATGAGTATGGGGGTAGCCGTGACAACCGTTATCGCTTTCTTAAAGAAATTGTTGATGCGATTCAAGTAGTGTGGGACGGTCCAACTTTCGTCCGACTATCTACTTCTGAATACCATGAAGAAGGTAATCAACTTGAAGACATCATATATTTTACAAATCAATTGCACGACCAGGGAATAGATTTAATCGATTGTAGCTCAGGCGGTGTCGTACGAGTGAAGATTAATCCTTACCCTGGATATCAAGTTACTTATGCCGAAGCGATTAAACAACAAGCCGAAATTAAAACAGGTGCTGTTGGTCTGATCACTAATGGCATGCAAGCTGAAGAGATCATTCAAAACAATCGTGCAGACTTAGTCTTTATAGGTAGAGAATTGCTTAAAAATCCTTATTGGCCAAAACAAGCTGCAGATGAGTTGCAAACTAATATAACGAGTCCGAAGCAATATCAGGCTGGTTGGCGTTAGATTAAGATTTAGGAGGAAAGACCGTGGACATTACATTTTTAGGAACGGGATCTGGTGTCCCTTCGAAACTAAGAAATGTTTCATCTTTAGTACTAGAAATGCACCAAGAACGAGATGAGGTTTGGTTATTTGACTGTGGTGAAGCAACACAACATCAAATTTTAAACACACCGATTAAACCTCGTAAAATTAATAAAATATTTATAACACACATTCATGGCGACCATATTTTTGGTTTACCTGGATTGCTTAGCAGTCGTTCATTCCAAGAAGGAACATCAACATTAGAGATTTACGGACCAAAAGGCGTTAAAGAATTCATCGAAACGGCCTTATCTGTTAGCCAGACTCACTTAAGGTATACGATTAAATACTTCGAAGTTACAGATGGTGTTTTGTTTGAGGATGAACAAATTAAAGTAACCGCCATGTCACTCGTTCACGGAGTTCCTTCATACGGTTTTTTAATTGAAGAGGCGGATCAAATCGGACCTTTACTCCCATCTAAGTTAAAGGAAAAAGGTGTACAACCAGGACCGATCTTTCAAGAGATTAAAAATAATGAAGTGATAACATTAGATGATGGCACTAAAATTATAAGAGGCGAAGTAACAGGACCTGACATACTAGGTAGAAAGGTTGCAATCTTAGGTGACACACTCCCATTTGATGACGTAATTGAGTTTGTACGTGATGCTGATGTGTTAGTCCATGAAGCAACGTTTACTCATGAAGATGCTAAATTAGCACAACAATATAATCATTCAACAAGTGAACAAGCGGCTAAAATTGCTAAAGAAGCGAATGTTAAACAGTTACTGTTAAACCATATTTCATCACGCTATCAACAAGAGCAACTCCAACAAGAATTAGAACACTTAAAAGAAATCATTAAACATGTCACATATGTTAAAGACTTTGATTCATATGAAGTATTAAAGGAGGGACGTTAATTGACAGAAATTCAAGAGCTAGTTAGTAAGCAGAAATCATTATTTAAAGCTGGCAAAACGATGACGCATACTTTTAGAAACCACCAATTACAAAAATTGAAAGACATGTTAAAACGAAATGAGTCTAACATCTATGACGCTTTAAAAAAAGATTTAAACAAGTCCTCCTATGAAGTGCTCATGACTGAACTTGGCTTTTTATACAATGAGATCGATGAAACGATGAAATATTTACGTGGTTGGATGACACCAGAGAAAGTTAAGTCACCAACAACTCACAAAGGTGCTAAAAGCTATATTTATAAGCAGCCCTACGGCGTAACTTTAATTATCAGCTTGGAATTATCCATTACACTTAGCATTAGCTCCCTTAATTGGTGCAATCGCAGGCGGTAATACGGCTGTTATTAAACCTTCTGAGTTCACTTCTCATACTAGCCAATTAATTGAGAAAATGGTTAAAGAAACATTTGAAGCTAAATATATATCCGTTGTACAAGGTGAAAAAGAAGTGAGTGAAGCGTTACTTGACGAACCATTTGACTACATTTTCTTCACTGGCAGTACACAAGTCGGAAGAAAAGTCATGGAGAAAGCAAGTAAACAATTAATCCCAGTCACACTTGAGTTAGGCGGTAAAAGTCCGTGTATCGTTGATTCTGATGCTAAAATTCAACTTGCAGCAAGAAGAACGGCTTGGGGTAAGTTAATTAATGCTGGGCAAACTTGTGTAGCACCAGACTATTTATTAGTTCATGAAAGCATTAAAGATCAATTTATCGAAGCGTTCAAAAAAGAAGTTGAGCTAATGTACACGGAAAACCCAATCGAGAATGACGATTATACGAAAATCGTTAACGATCAGCATTTTAACCGCTTATTATCGTATTTAGATGGAGAAAATCTCATCTATGGAGGACAATCCGACTCTAGTAAAGAGAAAATTAACCCTACATTAATTGACAGTGTTAACTGGGATTCCGCTATTATGCAAGAAGAGATTTTCGGTCCATTATTACCTATTATGACATTTAATAAATTAGATGAAGTAGTCGATCATGTTGAACATGCTCGTAATCCATTAGCTCTTTACTATTTCTCTGAAAATAGTCAAAAACAAGAATGGGTTATCAAAAACTTATCCTTCGGTGGAGCTTGTATTAATGATACGATTATGCACTTAGGTAACAATAATTTACCTTTTGGCGGAATTGGTACGAGTGGAATCGGAAGCTATCACGGGGTTCATAGTTTCGAAGCTTTTACTCACCGTAAAAGTGTTGTTAAACAAACAACATCTTTCGACTTGTCTTTCCGCTATCCACATTCAAAAATAGCAGAAAAAGTGTTAACTAAAGTGTTTAAAAAGTAATATAGAAATAGCCTTACGTCTGCGATCGTTATAACAGACATAAGGCTATTTTTTACGTTGATTGTTGCTCAAGAAGTCTTTTTGAAAGCTCGTCTTTACTTTCGGTTGTTCATACCCACTTAAATTGACAAAAACATCTTTACCAAATTTACCTTCAATTTGTTCAATTGCGTTATATAATGGTTCTTTTTCAGCTTCTTGTTCATAATTAAAAAGGTCCAATTGCTTAGATACTTCTTCCTTGTGCGAAAGGTGTTGTGCTGTCACGCCGAGCAGTCGTATCGGTTCTTCATTCCAATGTGAATAAAACAAGTCAAGTACAATTTGGTTAATCTGATCTTTATGTTCTACAAAGTCCCTTAACTGGCGACTTCTTGTAATCGTTTTCCGATCATGGTAACGAATCATAATTTGAATGTTTTCCGAAACAACTTGTTTAGCCTTCATACGGTCAGCTACACTTTGACATAATTGACTTAACATTTGTTGAATTTCATTTGAATCGGTTGTGTCAAAAGGAAACGTTTGAGAATTGCCGATACTTTTAAATTCATTAATAGCTTCAGGGTCTACTTCACTATTATCTATACCATTTGCCCTTAAATGGAGTCGTTCACCGTTAACCCCAAGTAAATTTTTAAGTGTTAACACGTTACGTTTTGCTAAATCACCGATTGTTTCTATATCGATTTGTGTTAATTTCTCTTCTGTCTTCTTCCCTACTCCATACATTTCACCTATAGGTAATGGCCACAGTTTTTCTTGTATTTCGCGTTTGCGTAACACCGTAATTCCTAACGGCTTTTTCATATCGGAAGCCATTTTCGCTAGAAATTTGTTCGGTGCAATTCCAATGCTACTAGGTAAATCAAGCTCATCTACTAGCCTTTGTTGAATCCACTCAGCTAATTGAAGTGGGCTATACTCACCACTATAGTCAGTTAAATCCATATATCCTTCATCAATTGAAATCGGTTGGACAAAAGGCGTAATTTCAGACAAGATAGCAAACATATGTTGCGATGCTTCTCGATAACGATTAAAATTCGGCTTTAAGGCGATTAAATTAGGGCAAATATCATAAGCTTGCCATAAAGGCATTGTCGTTTTAACACCTTTAGCCCTTGCTTCATAATTACATGTCACAATGATTCCTTTTCTTTTCTCTGGATCGCCTGCAATAGCAACAGGTTTACCTTTTAACTCAGGTCTATAAGCCGTCTCAACTGATGCATAGAAACTATTCATATCTACATGAAAGATAATTCGGCCTTTTC
>NZ_AKIF01000157.1 GCF_000269905.1 Alkalibacillus haloalkaliphilus C5 | reverse complement strand
CTTGGCAGTCTCAGACAGACATTAATTATTCGTTGGGGGCAAGATCGAATTTTATTCCTGATAGAGCAAGAAGATGAGCTTGTTTTAAAGTCTCGTCTTAAACGTTTTAAGAAAGAGTTGGAAAAATTATTTGATGAGAGTGTTGCAATTGGAGTTGGCAGTCTCAGCGATCTGAAAATTTAAAAGTGTCGCTGCAACAAGCGGAACGAGCCTGTGCAGTCTCACTTAAAACGAAAGATGTTGTGTTTGATGGAGATCTCCGGCTAGAGCTGTTGCAACAAGTGTTGGATTCTAGTGTTAAAAGAGAGTTTGTTAAACGTACAATTAATCCAATAAAAGGTCAAGATGTGTATCTAGAAACAATAAGTGCTTGGTTTAAAAATGACTTATCACGTCATAAAACAGCTGAATATTTATACATTCACAAAAATACTCTTGATTATAGATTGAGAAAGATTGAACAGTTAACAGACTTGGATTTAAGAAGTGTTCACCATATTACATTACTCTATTTAGGGTATCGATTTTTATATGAAGATACAAAAAAGAGAGCTTAAAAGCTCTTTTTTTTGTGTTTTAATACATTGATTTAAGAACATTCAGAATAATATAATTAGTCTAACAACGTTGTAAACGGTTTCATTGTTTAAAACAGGAAGGAGGGGGACGGATATTTTAAACCGAGATTTTATACAAAAATTAGAAGAAATATCCGGTGTTGAAAATATTAAAACATCAACAGCAGCAAGATTATCTTACTCTTATGATGCTACTGCAGGATTTCAATCTATGCCGGATTTAATTATATCTCCCCGAAACA
Organism: Alkalibacillus haloalkaliphilus C5; assembly: GCF_000269905.1. Taxonomy (GTDB): domain Bacteria; phylum Bacillota; class Bacilli; order Bacillales; family Alkalibacillaceae; genus Alkalibacillus; species Alkalibacillus haloalkaliphilus_A. Next base: position 5,842 of record NZ_AKIF01000157.1, on the reverse strand, counting down.
CAAGTGAAGTTTCACAAATTGTAAAGTTATGTAATGAACAGGGTGTTCCCATTGTACCTAGGGGATCTGGTACAAACTTAGCAGCAGGTACAACACCAACAAAAGGTGGGGTTGTCTTAATATTTAACAACATGGATCAAATAGTTGAGCTTGATGAGGAAAATTTAACATTAACAGTTGAGCCTGGTGTTCTTACTGAGACAGTTCATGGCTATGTAGAAGACAACGGCTTGTTTTATCCACCTGACCCGAGTTCAGGTAAAATATCGACGATTGGCGGTAACATTAGCGAAAACTCAGGTGGGTTACGAGGGTTAAAATATGGTGTCACAAAAGATTATGTCTTAGCTCTAGAAGCTGTACTACCCAATGGGGACATTATATATACTGGTGGGAAACTAGCAAAAGATGTCGCTGGCTATGATTTTAAAAGCTTACTAGTTGGGTCAGAAGGGACTTTAGCAATTGTTACTCAGGCAACGCTTAAGCTCATTCCTAAGCCGCCATCTAAACAAACAATGGTTGTGATTTATAAATCTATGGAAGAAGCAGCAGAGGCGATATCAGCCATTCTTGCTAACCGAATAATTCCAGCAACTTTAGAGTTTATGGATCAAGAAACGATTCGTGTAGTTGAAGATTATAAACAAATAGGTTTGCCAACAGACTGTGAAGCGTTATTACTTATAGAACAGGACGGTCCTGAGGCAGTAGTTGCAAATGACATTGAAAAGATCAATGAAATTTGTCAGTGGTTTGGAGCGATTAGTATTACACGAGCAGCCAATGAACAAGAAGCAGAGTCGTTACGGAGAGCTCGTAAAGACGCGTTGTCATGTTTAGCCCAGTTAACACCTACAACTATATTGGAAGATGCAACTGTACCAAGATCTGAAATTGCTAAAATGGTTAAGGCTATTACCGAGACAGCAGAAAAGTATAATGTAAGAATTCAAACTTTTGGCCATGCTGGTGATGGAAATTTACATCCAACATGTGTAACAGATGAACGAAATAAAGAGGAAATTGAGCGAGTAGAGCAAGCCTTTGCAGAGATTTTTCAAATTGCTGTTGATATGGGTGGCACGATCACAGGAGAGCATGGTGTAGGTGAAATGAAATCATCTTACTTAGAGTGGAAGATTGGTAGAGAAGGTATAGAGTTGATGAAATCGATCAAAAAAGCGATTGACCCCAATAATATTATGAACCCAGGAAAGATGTTCGCTAAATCTACTAAAAAGCGTGTGGTGGTTTCAAGATGAGCACTTTAGAAATGCAAGAAAAAATACAACAAGGTTTTCAAGAAGAGATTGAAGAAACGAAGCTGCTTGATTGTATGCGCTGCGGTTTTTGTTTACCGGCATGTCCTACATATGTTCATTCTAATTACGATGAAACACAGTCCCCTCGTGGCAGAATTGCTCTAATGAAAGCAGTCAGAGATGGTGATATTCCCTTTGATGGATCTGTAGAAGAGTCGATTGACTTGTGTTTAGGATGTCGAGCATGTGAACCCGCATGTCCAGCTGGGGTTGAATATGGGTCATTACTAGAGAGCGCAAGAAACGTTATACAACGAGAAACGAATGCTCCTATTAAAGAAAAGGCAGCGAGAAAAGTAGCTTTTGATTACTTGTTTCAAAACCAAAGTGTAATGGAGAAAGCTACAAGTTTTGTAAAGTTTTATCAACGCTCTGGTTTGCAAACGCTTACAAGGAAGATGGGTATTCTATCATTCTTTCCATCTACAATGAAAGAGATGGAAAAAGTGATTCCAAGGATAGAAAAAAGTAATGTCAAAAAGGGGATGGTTTATGAGGGTAAAAGTAAAAAGACGAAGGTTGCTTTCTTCACAGGTTGTTTAATGGATACGATGTTTGCCAAAACAAATGAAGCGACGATTAATGTTTTACAAGAGCTTGGTTGTGATGTATGGGTACCTGAGAATCAAGTTTGTTGTGGGGCACTTCAAGGACATAGTGGAGAATTAGAAAAAGCAAGAGAAAATGCAAAGGTTAATTTACGACAGTTTTTGGCTGAGGATGTAGATTACATCGTCAATAATGCTGGAGGTTGTGGAGCCTTTCTTTCTGAGTATGATCACTTATTAGAAGGTGAAGATTATGAGCTATTAGAGCAGGCAAAGCAATTTTCGCGTAAGTCAATTGATATTACACAACTAGTTTATGAATTAGGCATTACGAAAGAAGCTTTAACTTATAAACAACAAAGTACCGTTACAGTAACATACCAGGATTCTTGTCATTTGAGAAATGTGAGCCGAGTTAAAGATGCACCTAGGGAAATTTTGAAAGCTATTAACAATGTTCATTATGTAGAATTGGAAGGTTCAGACCATTGTTGCGGCTCTGCTGGCATATACAATTTATCTCAGCCAGAAATGTCTATGAAAATTCTTGATGACAAGATGGAGTATGTTAATGAAACACAAGCACGAATCTTGGTTACGACAAATCCTGGTTGTCTATTGCAGATGAAACTTGGTATAGAGCGAGAAGGGTTATCTGACCAAATGGAAGCCATGCATTTAATAGATTTTATTCATGACTATATTCTTTAAAAATTAGGGGAGGAACATGAAATGAAGAGGTTTTCTATTTTAGTCTTGTTAGTTGTTTTATCCATTTTTTTAGTTGCGTGTGATGAAGAGGGGGCTGCTGCTGGAGAAGAGAGCCATGATTTGCAGATGTCAGTTACAGTTGCTGAATCTTCTACTTGGTTTGAAGCGGCAGAAAAATTAGCAACAGATATTGAAGAAGAAACAGAAGGTCGTATAACAATTGATGTTTATCCAAATGAAGAGTTATCTGGTGGGGACTCAGGGCAAGCTGTTGAGTTGTTATCAAGAGGAAATATCGACTTAACTTTTAACTCTACGATTATTTATTCGATCTTAGACGACAGGTTTGGTGTTGCTAGTGCTCCATTCTTGTTCAGAGATCACGATGAGGTTGATGAAGTGTTTAATGGTGAAGGTGGAGAGATGTTACAAGACATCTTGAGAGAAATTGGTGTAGAGCCTTTAGGTTACGGTGAAAATGGTTTCCGCCAAGTAACAAATAACGAACATGAGATTACGTCGCCAGAGGACATCGATGGATTAGGTATCCGTATTCCTGGTATCACGATGTATACAGACTTATGGAGAGAGTTAGGTGCTGACCCATCTACTATGACATTCTCTGAAGTATTTACATCATTACAACAAGGAGCTATTGATGGTCAGGAGAATCCAATTGACGTTATTTATTCTTCTCGTTTAGATGAAGTACAAGATTACACTACAATGTGGAACTACTCTTACGACCCGCTAGTATTAGGAATGAACCAAGAGCTTTTCCAGTCGTTGAGTGAAGAAGATCAAGAGTTATTTGCTCGTTTAGGGCAAGAGGCTGCAGAGCATCAGGTTGAACTAGCAAGAGAAAGAGAAGCTGAGCAAATTGAAGAACTAGAAGAGCGTGGCATGCAATTCTACTATCCAACAGAAGAAGAGTTAGATGCATTTCTAGAAGCGGTACAACCCATTTATGATGACTTTGAAGATGTGTGGGGTGCTGACTTACTAGAAGCGTTTACACCTTAAAGCGGTTAGAAGGGGGAATAAGGCATGGCTCGGTGGTTGAATAACATTGAAGAGTTTATAGTGGTTTCCGTATTAGCGGTCATGTCCATTATCGCTTTTACAAATGTCTTGACGAGAAACGTATTAGGAATTTCATTATCGTTTACAGAAGAAGTGACAGTAAACTTGTTTGTATTATTAACCTTTGTAGGAGCAGCCATAGGTGTCCGTAAACATGCGCACCTAGGCTTTACTTTAATTTTTGATATTGCACCAAAAAATTTAAAGAAAGTCATATCAATCGTTGTTACTCTTATATCCGTTTTCTTTTTTTTGACAATTGCTTACTTCGGGTATGAAATGATTGAGTTTCAAAGGATGATCAATAGTACGACACCAGCATTAGGATGGCCAAGATGGCTGTTCTCACTTGCATTACCAATAGGTGCGGCGCTGTGCATCATACGAACAATACAAATGTTTATATTAGAGTGGCGTAGTATTAACGGTGAGGGGGTCGAAGAATGACAATCATTTTATTATTTGGACTGTTTTTCTTACTAGTTTTATTAAAAGTTCCAATCGCCATTGCCATTGGAACGACCTCTGTAATCGTGTTGTTCTCTTTAGGTGGTATGACGAGTGTTAATACTATGTCAAACATTATGTATACGAGTATTTCAACATTTACATTATTAGCAATTCCGTTCTTTATATTAGCTGGTGTCATTATGGAGTATGCAGGAATTTCAAGGAGATTGATTAGCTTTGCGCAAACCTTAGTAGGTAATGTGAGGGGTGGAATTGTATTTATAACCGTGATTACGGCTTTGTTTTTTGCTGCAATCTCCGGTTCAGGTCCAGCTACAGTTGCGGCAATTGGAGGTATTTTAATTCCTGCAATTGTAAAAAACGGATATCGAAAAGATACAGCAGCATCTTTAGTTGCAAGTTCAGGTTCAATAGGTATTATTGTTCCACCTAGTATTGCTTTTATCGTTTTTGCAGTAGTTGCAGGTGACCAAATAGACGTTACGATCGGTAGGCTTTTTATAGCAGGTATTGTACCTGGAATACTACTAGCGATTGCTTTTGTCATTACAGCATTAATTATAAAATGGCGTGATGATCAAAAGCTGCTCCCTGCCAAAGAAGAAGTGAAACCTGTAAAGAACTACGAAAGAAGTGGTTTAAGAGATATCGGAAAGTCTTTCTTATCAGCTTTTTGGGGTTTGTTAATTCCAATCATTATATTAGGTGGTATTTATGGTGGAATATTCACACCAACAGAAGCAGCGGTTGTAGCTGTCTTTTATGGCTTGTTTATTGGTATGTTCGTTTACCGAGAACTATCTATTAAAAAGTTGTATAACGTATTTGTAGATGCATCGGTTCAAACAGCTGTCGTTATGTTTATTGTGAGTTCAGCTTCATTATTTGCTTACATAATCACTTCAGAGAGAATAGCTAGGCAAATCGCTGATTCATTATTATTTATAACGGAAAACCCTATTATAATTTTATTATTAATTAACTTAATGCTCTTAGTTGCAGGTGCATTTATAGATGCAATTTCAGCTTTTTATATTTTTGTTCCAATCATTTTACCGATTGCATTATTTTTAGATATGGACCCAACAGTTATTGGTGTGTTTATGACTCTAAACTTAGCAATTGGTCTATTTACACCGCCAGTTGGATTGAACTTATATGTTGCGGCAGGTATAACGAAACTGCCTATATCACAAGTTTCCAAGGCGATTTTACCTTTCTTAATTTCAGCTATAGTGGTCTTAATTTTAGTAACATTTATCCCGGGAATTTCTACATTTTTACCGGATTTAATTGGAATTGATTAGTTAAGAAGAAGGATGTGTTAATAATGAGTGTCAAAGGACAAACGGCAATAATAACTGGAGCAGCTGGTGGAATCGGTGCAGCTTCAGCTATTAAACTAGCAGAACAAGGTTCGAATATAAGTTTAGTCGACCTAAAATCATGTGAGGAAACGATTGAATTCATTAAGCAAGCGAATCCTAGTGTGGGTGTAATTGAAATGATTGGAAACATTCGTGAAGAGTCGTTCGTTAAAAGTGTCGTCGACAATACAGTTGAAAGCTTTGGTGGCGTTCAAATTCTAGTGAATAATGCTGGGACTTGTGGACGTGTTGATATTGAAGATATGACTGATGAAATATGGGACCGTGATTTAGAAACAAATGTGAAGGCTGCATTTAACTTTATGAAAGCCGTTAT
>NZ_AKIF01000156.1 GCF_000269905.1 Alkalibacillus haloalkaliphilus C5 | reverse complement strand
GTTGAAACGTTACAGACTGTTTATCAAGCTAAGCCAGAAATTATACGTCATCCAAAATCAAATATCCCACAAATTTTATTATAAAACCAATAGTCATACACACAACTTTTAGTATAATAGAATAAAGTAGGACAAGATGGAAATGGGGATTATTAATGATTGAATGGCGGAACTTATACCGCGGTGGCCTTATGGGAATCAGTGATCTAATTCCGGGGGTCAGTGGTGGAACAATCGCGGTCGTTTTAGGTATTTATCAACGGTTGATTGAAGGAATAAATGGTATTTTCACACGTGACTGGAAGCGTCATCTAGCGTTTTTAGTACCATTACTAGTCGGTGTGTTGTTAGCTTTATTTTTATTATCTAATCTCGTTAATTGGCTTTATGAAAATTATCCAAACCAGATACAGTTTTTATTTTTAGGGTTAATTGTTGGGATTATTCCAATGCTTTTAAAGAAGTCTGAATATAAGAAGACATTTAACGGGCAGCATTACGCATTATTTATTTTAGCGGCATTTCTTGTCGGTTTAACAGCCTTATTCCAAGAAGGAGTAGCAGAAACTATTACAACTTATGATAGTTCGACTTACGTGTTGTTGTTTTTATCTGGTTGGCTCGCCAGCTCGGCAATGATCTTACCTGGTATTAGCGGGTCGATGTTATTATTGATTGTTGGCATGTATCCGACATTTGTTTATGTATTAAGTGATGTTGTCATAGAAGCTTTAATACCATTAGGTTTAGGTATTGTTTTTGGTATTTTAATTATGAGTAAGATTATTAAGTACTTCTTAAATCAGTATTTTTACCAGACATATGCACTCATTATTGGACTGGTTTTTGGTTCATTATTTGTCGTGTATCCAGGCTTTGAAGAAAGCTTCATGTTAAATGTATTAAGTATACTATTAATCTTTGCAGGCATTTACGCAGCCTATTTACTTGGAAAGTTAGAGCATCAAGATTAAGTATATAACAAATTAAGAACCCCGAACGAATTCACAGTATGATTTCGTTCGGGGTTTCCTGTTAATCAACGTTATAATCACATTTACAGCTTATGAAATTGTGGTTCTCGGTTTTGGAATGTCGAGACATATTTAAATCCAATGTCTTTTAACAAATGATATCCTTCATCGATTCGATCGCCAACTCGTTCAGGCTTGTGGGCATCAGAACCAACTGTAATAATCTCTCCACCCATATCATAGTACAACTGCAATATATTACGACTCGGTAACAATCGATTCATGTTGTATTTATAACCTGACGTATTAATTTCAATTCCTTGGCCGCGTGGAATAATAATTTTAAACATTTCCTCAATAACATCTAAAAAGTGATAAACACCTGGCTCATATTTATAACGTGTGACCAAATCTAAATGACCTAAGATACTAAACTGATCGAAATCCCTCACACATTTATATAGCTCCGTATAGTACTTTTCATATGCTTCATTTAATGATTGGCCTTCAAATAGATTTCCTGAATGTAAGTCTTTCTTATTCGTCGTATGCATGGAAGCAATAATAAAATCAAAGTTTTCTTCTTTTAACAGTTGATTATACCGTTCAGTTAAATGTGGTTGGAGGCCAAGTTCAATTCCCTTATGGATGTTGATTTTATTTTGATATGCAGTTTGCATTTCTTTAATTCTTTCATCATACCGATGTAGATCCACATCAAATACGATTGAAGGGTCTGGATAATCATAATCGATATGTTCTGTGAACGATAATTCTTTTACGCCTCTTCTAATTCCTGCTTCAATCATATCTTCCATTGGCGCTTCACAATCTGCTGAAAAGTTCGAGTGCATATGGTTATCAAACATGTTAGCTCATCCTTTCTATTAATCTCATTTTAACTGGTTGACAGTTTAAAAGACAATGGATAAAATGTTATTAATCTTTATTCTGATAAAGTGATAAACAAATAGAGTGATAAAGGGTGTTTTTAATGGCTTTTAGTCAGCAGTTGCCTCAAGGGGTTACAGATTTATATGCACACGATTATGAGTTGAAGCAAGCATTAACTGGACAATTACGGCATGTGTTAAGTAGCTATGGATATCGACCAATTCAAACGCCAACGTTCGAATATTATGATCTGTTCATGAGTGTTCCAGGAACGATGGATTCCGATCAAATGATTAAATTAATAGACCGTGATGGCAAAGTGTTAGTCTTGAGACCAGATGCAACTGTACCAATTGCTCGCATGGTATCTCAATCACAATCAGAAGTAGAAATGTATAATAAGTTTTTATATGTTACGAATATTTTCAGAATGGAAAGTGGTGAATCAGACCGGTCCTCACGTTCATTTTCACAAGTAGGTGTTGAATGGTTTGATGATGCACATCCATTAAATGATATAGAAATGATTGTTATGGCAATCGAATCATTAAAACAATCAGGCTTAAAAAATATACAGCTTGAACTAGGTCAGGCGGGGTTCTTTCAATCGTTGTTACAAGAAGCGGGATTAACGGAACAACAACAATTGGTCGTCCAACAAAAAGTTGATGAAAAGAACGAATACGAGCTAAGTCGCTTGTTAAAACAATATCAAGTAAACGATCAAATTAAAAACCAATTAATCCAAATACCGAATTTGTTTGGCTCACCTAAAAGTGTTTTTACAGAAGCTGAAAAAATTGCTGTTAATCGTGGAATGAAGCAATCACTTAAAAGATTGGTCGAATTAGTTAATCAGTTAGAACAACTAGGGTATGCTCACTACATTTCAATCGATTTAGGGTTAGTGAACCATTTGAATTATTACTCAGGAACGATGTTTCAAGGCTATATAGAAGGTTACGGAAAACCGATTATTCAAGGTGGACGGTACGATCAATTAACGAAATACTTTGATTTAGAAACAAGTGCTATAGGTTTCGGTATTTATTTAGATGACCTTATTTCGATTGTTAAAAAGCAACAGTCATTTAAAACTAGTCAACCTGAAAAAATTGATGTTGTAACGGAAGAGAAAGATTTCGTTAAAGCAATGGAGGTTGCTCAAGAGTTAAGAGGGAAAGGTGTAGTCGTTAATATGCACTATGAGAATGATTCAAATACTGGAGATCAGGTCATTTACCTTTCTGAGAAAAAAGTAGAAATAAAAGGTGAGACATTTACTTTTACGACTGTTGAAGATTTCCTCACGAAGGCAGGTTTTGTGAATGGAAACAATTAAAATTGCGCTAGCTAAAGGGCGACTCGCTGATTTAAGTATTGAATTGTTTGAACAGATTGGACTTAAATTTACTTCTTATCATGAGAAGTCCCGCAAACTAATGTTTACTAGTGATGGTGGTCACTATGAGCTTATTTTAGTAAAAGCAACTGACGTTGGCACTTATGTTGAAAATGGTGCAGCTGATATTGGTGTTGCGGGTAAAGACACGTTGTTAGAAGCAAGTGTTGATGTGTTTGAATTGGTCGATTTAGGGTTTGGTCGTTGTCGTTTTGCAGTAGCGGGTGAACCTGGAGTTAGTCTGAATCAGTACCACCACTTAACGGTTGGAACTAAGTACCCTAAAATTACAAATGATTACTTCAAGGCTCAAGGCAAACAAATCGAGACGATTAAGTTGAACGGTTCAGTTGAATTAGCGCCATTAGTAGGATTAAGCGATGTCGTTGTCGATATTGTCGAGACTGGCTCAACACTTAAAGAGAACAATTTAGTCATTATTGAAAACATGATGGATATTAGTGCTAGGCTTGTCGTGAACAAAGCGAGTTTTAAAACAAAAGATGAGAAAATTCGTCCGTTAATCGAGCAAGTTAAATGGATTGTCGATTCAAAAGGAAGTGTCACTAATGAATGTTGAACAAATATCACACGAAGACATTGAAAAAGTAGTAAAGAAGCGACTAGCTCGTAATCAAGAAAATAACCATATAATTGATGAACGTGTTGAAGCGATTGTAAACAACGTTAGAAAAGACGGCGATCAAGCTGTTTATCAATATATAAGACAATTAGATGGTGTGGAGCTTGACGATTACAAAGTGTCGCAAGAAGAGATTGATTATGCCTTTACTCAAGTGGATGAATCGTTAATACAGATATTACAAGAGGCAAAAGAAAACATTGTAGACTATCACAAATTACAAAAAGAACAGTCATGGTATACGAATGATCAACAAGGCGTATGGCTTGGGCAACAAGTAAGACCAATTGAACGAGTTGGTGTTTATGTACCAGGAGGAAAAGCAGCCTACCCTTCGACCGTTTTAATGAATATTTTGCCGGCTAAAGTTGCTGGGGTTGAACAAGTAATTGTGACCACCCCTGTCCAACGGGATGGTTCAGTCAACCCAACGACAATTGTAGCTGCTTACATGGCTGGAGCTGATGAAATATTTAAAATTGGTGGAGCCCATGGAATTGCAACATTAGCGTATGGAACTGAAAATGTCTCTTCAGTTCATAAAATAGTTGGCCCTGGTAACGCATATGTAGCTCGTGCTAAAAAATATGTATTCGGTGATGTTGGAATCGATCTAATAGCAGGGCCAAGTGAGGTTTGTGTCGTAGCGGACGACGAGGCGAATGCTAAATTCGTTGCTGCTGACTTATTAGCACAAGCAGAGCATGATGAACTAGCGTCTGCAGTAGCAGTAACGACGAATAAGCAATTAGCAGATGAAATACAAGGTGAAGTCGAACGGCAAAAGAAAAAGCTTAAACGACAAGAAATTTTACAACAGTCCATAAACAATGAAGGCGGAATTTATGTCGTCAGTGATCTAAATGATGCATTTGAATTAGTGAACGAATTAGCGCCAGAGCACCTTGAGTTACAAGTAAGGAACCCATTTGAACAACTAGACAAAGTAAAAAATGCTGGTGCGATCTTTTTAGGTGATTATTCGCCAGAACCATTAGGTGATTATTTTGCCGGGCCAAACCATACTTTGCCAACGAGTGGCACAGCGAAATTCTCATCGCCATTAGGTGTTTATGACTTTATGAAAAAATCAAGTGTCATTTATTATAATGAGCAAGCTTTAAGTCGTGTGTGTAGTCAAGTTGAACAGTTTGCTGATGAAGAAGGACTTGATGCTCACAAAGAATCCGTGCGAATACGTTTTGAGTAAATGAGAGGTGACACGTCTATGCGACAAGCAACAATAAATCGAGAAACAAGTGAGACGACCATTGATCTATCACTTGTCATTGACGGAAAAAAAGAAGTAGATATTGAAACAGGTGTCGGCTTTTTCGACCATATGTTGACGTTATTTACTGCCCATGGATCTTTTGATTTAACGGTAAAAGCAGATGGTGACTTACAAGTGGATGATCACCATACGATAGAAGATGTTGGGATTGTATTAGGGCAAGCTTTTAAACAAGCGATTGGTGATAAGAGAGGAATTAAACGTTATGCAGCTGACTTTACACCGATGGATGAATCACTAAGTTTAGTGTCGGTTGATGTCTCTAACAGACCATATTTAGTCTATGACGTTCAAGGGTTAAGTGAAAAGGTCGGTACGTTTGATACAGAGTTAGTCGAGGAATTTTTACGAGCATTCGTTAATCAAGCCGGTGTGACATTACACGTGAAGCTCATTCATGGTCACAACAACCACCACATTATTGAATCGATCTTCAAAGGTTTTGGGCGTGTATTGAATGAAGCGTTGACTATACAAGATGAGAGTGGAGAAGTTCCATCAACTAAAGGAATGTTGTAAAGGTAGGAATAATAAATGATTGCAATTATTGATTACGGAGCAGGTAATTTAAAAAATGTTCAACATGCATTAAGTCTCTTAAACATTGAATGTAAAGTGACGGATCAACCAGCAGATCTCCAAAGTGCTGATGGCATCATTTTGCCTGGCGTTGGAGCATTTGGTGAAGCAATGAATCGCTTGAATGAAACAGGATTTACAGATGAGATTAAAAGTCATGCGAGTAAAGGTAAGCCTTTATTAGGTATATGTCTCGGTATGCAGCTGCTATTTGAGAAGAGTTATGAACATGGTGAACACATTGGGCTTGGTTTGATTGAAGGAGAGATTTTGCGCTTTGAACATGATTTAAAAGTTCCTCATATGGGTTGGAATCAATTGAAAGTAAGCAAACAATACAAAGAAGCAATAATTAATCAAAATGTTCAAGATGATGACTACGTATATTTCGTCCATTCTTACTTTGCTCAACCGAAAAACGAAGAAGATATTTTACATGCGACAAATTACGGTAAGCCATTTCCATCGGCTGTTAAGCGTAATCACATAATGGGGATGCAATATCACCCAGAAAAAAGTGCACGAGTCGGTATGCAAATGTTAAAGAACTTTGGGGGGATGGTTAGATGAGAATTTTTCCTGCGATTGATATACGAAATCAAAAATGCGTTCGATTGAAACAAGGTGATTATAACGAGCAAACAACGTATGGTGACCCTGTTGAAATGGCGCAAGAGTGGGTAGATGAGGGAGCGAGCTTTTTACATTTAGTCGATTTAGACGCAGCCAAAGGTGACCCATCAGAAAATTTAAATGTCATTAAACAGATTATTGATACCGTCTCGATCCCTGTTCAAGTTGGTGGCGGTGTGCGTAGCTTAGAACGTATTGAAGAATTAATTAATGTAGGCGTTAATCGAGTGATTTTAGGGACAGCTGCTGTTAAAAATCATGAGTTTGCAAAAGCAGCGGTC
>NZ_AKIF01000155.1 GCF_000269905.1 Alkalibacillus haloalkaliphilus C5 | reverse complement strand
TGTCTAATGCTATGGCTGCGTATGTCTTGTTTTTCGGGACGCCTTTGTCATCTGTTTCGCCATCATCATCAGTCCATAAAGAATCCGCATTGACTCTTCGAACTGATGGGCTGGTGTAATTTTCACTCGAAATGTTACTGGGTTTTTGTCTGATGCGTTTGAAAAAGTATGGTGCGTTTCCTTTGCGACGGTCATTTTGTCTCCTTGATTTAGTATGTGTTCTTCTTTACCTTTCGTTACTTTAAGTTGGCCATCTCGTACTTCAAATAGTTCTTCAAAGTTTTTGTGAAAATGTAGTGGTGGGCCTTCTCCTGCTGGTGGTAAGTCAACTTCGATATACTCGTAATTTCCACCTGTTTGGCGACTCGTTTTTAAAAATGTAATCTTTTCACATGTTAGCTTATTGGTAATCGAACGAGCTTCTTTAACTTCTTGCATCACATTTCCCCTTTCCATTTTTACAATCTATGTTATCGCGTCGCTACGATCGAATTGCGACGGTAAAGCCACGAACCAATGATATAGGCCACAACGCCCCATAAAGCCATGACGCCAATGTGGAACCATATGGCACTAGACTCGACTCCGATACTATATACCATCGTGTCGCGTAAGCCTTCAGCAAAGTATGTCAAAGGCAGGATGTGTGCTACAGGGTGCAACCACTCTGGCATCATTTCAATTGGGAAGAATATGCCACTTAAAAACATCATTAAAAAGCTAAAAATGTTCGCAACGCCCATGTAGCTTCCGTTGTTTTACTAAATGATGAAATAAAGTAGCCGATCGCGTTAAATGATAGTGCGCCAACTATAAATAAAACGACCAAGCCTAATATATTTATATGCAACGTTGCATTAAATAAGAAAACACCTATTAATGCGAGGACGAAAATTTGAATGACGCTAAAGAGTAACCGCATCATCATGTCACTTAGTCCGAACAAGCTCATATTAACGGGTGTCATACGGAGGCGTTTAATAAGCCCTTTTCGACGCATATCAACTAAGTCAATCATGCCGAACAAGCCACCTTGCGCGACGGCTAATGCAATTAGACCTGTCAATAAAAAGTCTTGGTAACTTAATTCGTGTTCACCAGTTGTAACCGTTTGGAAATCGACTGCGTACGTTTCGGAAGCGCCAACAACTTGCAAGTTCATTTGTTGGACAATGTTACTTAAAACGCCTGATACAACTTGGGTGGTCGTGCTTTGTTCGTCTTCGGCATTGACTAGTAGTAAGACGTCAGAATCTTCTTCTGATTGCGGCAAGACAATCGCAGCTGTGACGTCTTGGTCTTTAATGAGTTGTTCTGCTTCTGATTGGCTTTCTAATTGATGGTCAACATTCAATACTGGAATGACTTCGATTTGGTCAGAGATTGCCGTTGAGACTTCATTCGGATTCTCTTCTACTACCGCAACAGATGCTTCAAAGTCATCATCTGAATCGGCGAAAATGAACATAAAAATTACCATTAATATAACTGGAAAAAACAGCCCCCAAAACCATGCCTGCTTTTCACGAAAAGTTATTTTCAGATGCATCAAAAACATTTGCTTAAATTGATTCATTAATCTCGCCATTCCTTTCCTGTGAACTCTATGAAAACATCTTCTAAGCTCATTTCGCGAATTGAAATTTGATCGACTTGGTAGTTTTGTTGTTTCGTATAGTTAAAGAGTTCGAGTAACGTGTACTCAGGGTCTTCTGTCCAAATTTTTAACTCGGTTGAGTCTCGATCAATGTGCGAGACGACGCTTAGTTTGTTTAAGATTTTTTCCGAGTCGATTGCCGCTTCTTCATGTCCTAAAAATGAAAGACGCACTTCTCGCTCGACAGTTAATCTTTTTATAAGGGCATCTGGCTGATCGGTCGTAACAATTTCACCTTGGTCGATAATGCAGACACGATCACTTAACTGTTCGGCTTCATCCATGTAATGCGTCGTTAATATAATCGTTTTATCTAAGTGTTTTAGACGCAAAATAATATCCCACAAGTTGCGGCGCGCTTGCGGGTCGAGTCCTGTTGTCGGCTCATCTAAAAATATAATTTCAGGATCACCAATCATCGCCAGGCCGATTGCGAGCCTTTGACGCTGTCCCCCTGATAGATTACGAACTTGCTTATCTTTGTGCTCGGTTAAATTGACCGTTTTTAAAATCTCTTCTTCTGGTCTATTTTTATCGTAAAAAGATGCGAACAACTGCAAATGTTCACTTGGTGTTAGCAGATCAAACATCGCACTTAACTGCGGCTGGACACCGATTTTCTTTTTAATCGCTTCTCCATTCTTTTTCCAATTTAATTCACCAAACGTGATATCACCTTGATCGGGCGGAACGAGCCCTTCGATCATTTCAAGTGTTGTCGTCTTCCCCGCTCCATTCGGTCCGATAATTGTAAACACTTCACCTTGCTTGACTTGAAAACTAACATTTTTAACCGCTTGAACCGCTCCAAACGATTTCTTTAGATGATTTACTTCTAAAACGTGCATACGCACCCCTCCCACATCTATATAAGACGTTTGAAATAGAGAAAAGTTTCATTTCTGGAGGGGAATTTTGAATTTTTGAATTTTTAGGTGAAGATGTTAGGAAAAATATGTTAACATGTAGGTGATGTTTGTAATGGAGGTATTGTGATGGTTTATCGAGCATGGCCATACTTATGGGTTGCGATTTTAGCTGTGTTTTTACTTATAACAATGGCGTTTGAGCTTGCTAGAGGTGTTGTCGATCCGCTTAAGATTACAATAATTGTAGTTTTCTTATTTGCAATTTTTATTAACTTTAAATTGAAGTTAGATAATGAATCGATTACTTATGAAATCTATTACTTTAACTTCCGTGTTCACCAAAAAGTAGCGCATGTTGACGATATTCAAGAGATCCGCTTCAAACGCGTTGGGTGGAAGCAGAAATCTTCGAAAATAATCTTGCGGGGAAGGCTTAATATAAGAGTTGTCTCCTTCAAGCCAAAAGAGGTTTATCAGGCGTTAGATGAATACGATGTCCCAAAATATAAATCGGAAGACTACTTAGTTCTAGAGAAATTCGCAGAGCGTGAAGGATAAATTATTGTTGGATAAGGAAGGTTTAGTGTCGGATCAAGTGGGGTTATTGTCGGACAAAGTGAGCTGAATGTCAGACGGAGCGCTTTTATTGTTGGACATTCGCAACTTAATGTCAGATAGAGGATAGAGAACCCTTATTGCCGAATAAATTAAACTTTGTTTGGAGGACGTTTTATGGAAAATCAAAATGGGGAAAATAGCTACTCAACAGCTTCATTAACTTTAGGGATCCTATCAATATTAGTCCCTTTAATCGGATTCATTCTAGGTGTTGTAGCGTCGTCACTTCTAAGAAGGCGCAACAAGCTTCTGAAGAGAAAGATGGTCTAGCCACTTCAGGAATGATTTGCAGCATTATAGGTATTGTTATTCAGCTATTTGCTATTATAAACTTAATCAGTTACTTTTCAATTTCCGTGGGTTAATGACGAAGACGCGCTAAAGTATGGCGCGTCTTTTATGTTTAGTGGATCTTTATGATGGGCCGGTGATTTTATGCGGGTCTTGGTTGGGGCCTATGCGGCTCTTGAGCGATTCTATGAGCTATTTCAGCCTTTCTATGAGCTATTTGCTCGGTTCTATGAGCTATTTTCAGAGTTCTATGAGCTATTTCAACTCCCCTATGATCTATTAACCTATGCCCTATAATTAATTTCCTCGATTAAGTTTTAATTCCTAAACCTTCAGCCATTTCCGCAGGTGCCCTTACATTAAAGATATTCGCACATATATTGTAATTGTAACTATAAAAGGAGGAAAGTACTATGTCACACGGATACCACCAAGGCGGCGGCATTGCTTTAGTTGTCGTTCTGTTCATTTTGTTGATTATTATTGGTTCATCTTGGGGTCATGGAGGTCACAAATACTAAACTTTGATCCACTCAGCCATTGTGTTAGGTTACTATACGCAATGGCTAATTCTTGGAACTTGTACAAGCTCTTTAACTAAATCACTATCAAATACTAAAACCTGTTGAAGTCATTAACAGGAAGTAAGGCTCCCATTAGTTAATGGGAGCTTTACTATTTTATGGTACCATTGGAATTAGACTAAGAATGGAGGAGAAAAGATGAACTCACTACTGGGGATAACTGTTGGTTTCATCATAATCGGATTTGTTGTTCTTATTTCTTTTAAAGGAAGCATGGAAAGTAGGCTCGCTAAAGTCAATATGGAAGGCGATGAAGGTCCAACAAAAACGAATCCGGTAGTTTGGTGGATCGTGAGTACTGTAATTTGGGGATTAATCAGTATCATTCTTGTTGTTTGGTCTTTTCATAATTACTTTGGATAACAGTTGTATTTTAACTTGGGCAAGGTGTACCTCGCCTATTAATTGAGGTACACCACTTCCAAAAATCTTTTCAAAAAATCTAGTCATCATTTTTATTCTTCTGATAACTAAATAAAGCAAATAAATAAGCTACGACAACCCAAATTGTAATCAAAATTAGTGGCATCCAGGAACCTTCATCGCTAGCTTGCATTAATAAGGATACAGGTAAAGCGTCAAAAATAACGTTTACGAAGTGGCCTTCTTCTAACCCGAATAAATCAAACATTGGTGAGAACCCGAATATGAAAATGATTGGCATGATATAGACTGATGTAGCAGCAATAGATTTCGCAAATAAGCCAATGCCAATTCCTAATAAGATAAAGAATAACAGTAATAAGATGCTGCCTAGTATTGTTTGTAAATTAAATACATGATACACGTCGAGGAATACGATTGAGATTAATAAGGTCGAGATTGTCATCACTATTGCGACTAAGCTTTTACCGACGATAATGTCTAAAAAGCTAGCTGGTGACATCATGAGTGTTCTTAACGTGTTTTTTTCTTTTTCCTCTGCCATCATGATCATGATGCAGTATGAGGTCACACCTGCAAAAACCATTCCAATAATGATAAATATCGTAAACAATGGAATAAAATCGTCGAACAGTGCATTATAAAATACGGCTAACAATATAGGCACAACAGGCATGATAATAAGTGAAGTGTTTTTAAAGAAATCTTTTATATCTTTTTCAAAAATGGCTAGTACTCGTTTAGTATTCATGAACCTAAATCCTTTCCGGTCACTTTCAAAAATACCTCGCCAAGTGTCGGATCGTCAGTATACATTCGTTTTACTCGACCACTTGCAATAAGTTGTTCGATTTGACCGCTATTTTCTGGTTTGTTCTCAATTTTGATTAATTCTCCGTCATGTGTTTCAACTTCGAACTGATTAGTCGAATGTTGATATCTCAAGTTATCTGGGTGGTCCATTTCTTGAATAATTCCTTTATACAACAAACCTACACAATTACAAAGGTTCGTTGCTTCTTCCATGTTATGTGTGGATAAGAAAATTGTCGTCCCTTCCTCATTTAACTCTCTTAAAATTTGATGTATTTTATCTACGTTTCCAGGGTCTAATGCTGATGTTGGCTCGTCCAAAAATAATAAATCTGGCTTATGGATCAGTGTTCTCGCTAACATGACACGTTGTTTCATGCCTTTTGATAGTTTCGATACGACTTTCTTCTTGTCGTCTATCAAGTTGACTTTTTCTAAAATCGTATCGATCTCATTTAAACTAACGTCATATAACTTACAAGTTAGTTTCAGATTGTCATAGATTGAAAGACGTTCGTACAAGGCACTGTTATCTGAAAGGACACCGATTTTAGCCTTGTAATTTGGGGTCGAAAGCTGATCTTCATCCATATTAAGCACTTGGATTTCACCTGAAGTTTTTTTCAATTCTCCGGTTAAAGTTTTGATCATCGTCGTTTTTCCTGAACCACTTGGCCCAAGTAAGCCGAAAATCTGCCCTTTTGGTACTTGTAACGTAATGTCTTTTAAAGCTTGTGTATTACCATAACTCTTACTTAAATTATTTATATTAATAACATAATCCAACTAAAGGTCCTCCTTGCTGTTGCGATTTTTTCCTTCAATAAAACTATCTCATTATAACTTTAGTAAATCAACTGTTTTTCAACATCGGAACTACTCAACTACATTAACTTCGTCTGCTCCTCGTTGCGGCGGGTTTGAATCGAGTTGTTCTCCTGTCCAATAAACTTCGACATGCATGCCGATTTGAAGTTCTTGAAACTGACCCTCGTCTACTGCGTAGTAGCTGATTCGTGAAGTCCGGCTAGTTGATTGATTTCTCTAATTGTTTTCCCTTTTACCTCTTCTCGTTCGACCTCTGAGATCATGAGGATTTGTTTCACTTCGCGCTCTCCGTCAAATTGTCTCTTTTTCGCGATAATGCCATCATGTTGATCGACCTCGTACTCTTTAGTTGAATCACCTACTTCACTACAAGCCGTTAACAGTAATAGCACTGTGAAAATAAGCACAACTTTTCTCATTGTTTACTCTCCTTAATCCTCTCTTTAATGGCTAAAGCACCGAAAATTAGTGCAATCGCTAATAATATGTAATTCAATAGTTGTGGAAGTTGGAAAAATTGCATAAGACCAATCAGGATTAAAGTTATAAACATTGCTGAAATAAAGAAGACTAAATTTTCTTATTCTCGAAAGTGTGCCCATAGCATTAGTTCCCCTCGGAAGTATTATTTGGCGTTCGCTTCTTGTATTTTGGCGTTCACTAAAATTATTTGGCGCTCGCTTCTTGGGTTTTGGCGCACATGAGAATTTTATCGTTCGTTCAGAAAAATTTATCAGCGTTCACGGGTAAATTATCAGCGCTCAGCAAAATTTATCACGT
>NZ_AKIF01000154.1 GCF_000269905.1 Alkalibacillus haloalkaliphilus C5 | reverse complement strand
GGCTGGACAAAGCCAAGAGGTTCCTAAGCATAAAGGAAAGTGACTATTTAGTTGTTGATTTAAATTCACCTGCTGATATGTCTGATGAAGTAAATGAAGTTGATTAAGGAGGATTTTTGTGGGTGTTTTATACTTAGATGAGGCTGGGAATACAGGCCTAAATGATTCTCAACAAAAACTATTAATATATGGTGGTCCATATGTAGATGTTCCAAAGTGGAAAGCAGCAACTAATGATTTAAAAGGATTAAAAACAAAATATCTTGGAATCATTGCAAGTAGGTTTCAATCAGGTTTTGAACCAGGAATGAATGTTACAGATTTTTTAGCAGAATTAGGACAAGTTGAATTTTTGCAAAACTTTCACTTTCACGCAAAAAACATAATTAATAGATCGGGCTTATGGAGTAAATTGACAAATGAAGAGCGGTTTATTGTTTTAGAAGAGATTTTAGATGTAGTTATAAAAAGCGACATACCTTTTTACTTTGGAGTATTAGATAAAGAAAGTTATTCACAAAATCCTGACCACCCAAAAGGAAAAATGGATGAATATCGTTTTTTACATGAGGAGTTCTTGACATTTTTGGAAAGTGATATTAACGAGCATGATCAAGTTGTTACTGTCATTGATGACGGTGATGATGGTGAAAAATCAGCTTTAAAGGAATGTTTAAATAATTCAACGAGAAGTAAGTTTTATGGGGAACTGATATGTGGAAAACACAACGAATTTCCTCTATTACAAGTAGCGGACGCTGGGATCTGGATTTTTCAAGCCTATAATCGTTTGAGCCCAGATAGAGTAGACCCATATGCAAACAGAGTAAGAGACTTGTATGAGAAAATGAAGGTAGTCAGTAGAATTCATACCTGTTAAAGGCAATAAAGAAAGCCCCAGGTCACACGATCCGTAGTGGCCTGGGGCTTACCCCCACACGATCCGTAGTGAGGGATATAATATATTATGCCCCAAAAATCAATAAATGCACATTTATAGATGAAAAAAAGACCAAATCTAAAAAGTTTGGCCTTTTTTCCTATGCCCATACGATCCGTAATGAGCAATATTTGGCCGAACGTTCCGTATCGACCTCAATAGATGATTTTAAAACAAGTCACACGATCCGTAGTGGCTTGTTATATTGTAACTTTATTATAACTTATAATTTTGAGATGTCAACAAATATATGATTAAACGATTGCCTATTAAGATTATACCTAATTAAAGGGAAGTTACACTTTTCTTTTTTGCTTCTTAAATAGACAAGGAGAACCGTACCATCGTTAATGGTAAACCAAAATGCAGTTACAATTACACTTAACAAAGAGCAGATTAGTCGAATATTAAAAGATTAAATAAAAAAGAAAGTAACATATAGCAAAGATGTTACTTTTTTTTTAATACTCATTACCATTTGAAGTTGTAAATGCTGATATCATTTGCTTTGACTTACTCAGTGTCCCAATTTAAATCAGTATTACTAATTTGATTATAGAGAGCATGTTCCGATTGCCCATCAACGGTGTAAGCAGTAGAACCACTAACTATGCGATCTCGGTCAAAATGTAATGTATAAGAGTTGTGTGTAGTGTGAAATGTTATCTGATTTTCTAATACAGGGGGTGTAGAAGAAGATTCTTCTTCTAATACCATGTCTGCAGGTTCATTTAATAAGTCGTTAACCACATCATCTTCTTCAATAGAAGCAACAGTTCTTTCATCTTGTGATTCCATTTCAACTGTTATATATCTCACATCTTCATCATCAATCATTTCAGTAACTAACTCTTCATAAGTTAAAGATTCATTAGAAAAAATAATAAAAATAGTGACTACAAGCAAGATACCAATAATTAATGCAGATAATTTCTTCATATAGTACCTCCTTTTCCCTTTTGTTAAATAATAACATAATTGTTTGAGTTCAACCATTGGTGATTTATCCGGGTCAAAACTATATATTTATTCATTATGTTCTTATAACTGTTTCTAAGTTTAACTTGACTTCATTTTTTTCCTTTTTTAACCTTAAGGTAAATATTTCATAGGAATTTATATTCATCTTTTAGAAAATAAGGGGAAATAACATGAAAAAACTTATAACGGCAATTATCGGAGCGGCATTATTGGTGGGTATGCCTGTCGTGGTTTCTGCCGATGAAGAAAGAGAACAGTGTGAGATGACAATTGATGGGGATGTTCATGATTGGGATAATAGAGCACAACCTACAGATCCTTGTGAAAATGTTGAAGGTTATTATTTAGCTGAGAATGACCAGTTTACTATCATGGGGTCAGCGACATATGAAGTTGAATATAGTGGACAAGAATTCGAAATACCGAGTACAAAGTTAGACTATAATCCTATTTTAACTGTTTATATCGTTGAACCTACGGAAGAATCGACTGGTGACGAATCAACCGAAGAAGATAGTGAAAGCAATGAGTCTTCTAATGAAGAAGAAAACGACGATAGTGATAGTTCTTCAAGTGAAGAAGAGTCTTCGGAAGATACGACAGAGGAAACAGAGTCTGATCAAACCAATGAAGATGAAGAACAAGAAGAGTCTTCAAGTGGTTCGTCGGAGGAGTCATCATCTAATGATTCAAGTGATTCTTCTGAGGAATCAGGTAATGGGACTCAAGACGATACATCATCTGAAGAACAATCGAATACAGAGAATGACAGTAATTCTTCTGAAGATAGTACTTCTTCTAGTGAACAGGATACAACAGAAGAACAAGCAAATAATGAGGCTAGAGAAGAAGAGGAGTCAGATGATGAAGGTGAAGAAGAGCAAGAGGAAGAAGTCGTAACAGTATTGGGGGAAGTCGTAGAACATGAACTTAATTCCCATGAAGAGTCATATACTGTAACGAAAGTTGAATCTTATTCGATGATTGCAAGCTCAACCAACGAATCACCATCAATCTTTAAGAACCCGATTACTTGGGTAGGACTTTTAATCTTAGTTGGTTTAAGCGTCATTTTATTGTGGCGTTATAAGCGTTTGAAGCAGTAGTTAAAGTAATTCGCGTCCCATACGGCCGAAAGAAATCTCATCATGACGATTCGAATCAGTTATTTGCTCTAACAAATCATCAAGGGTTGGGTCATCTTGATCCGCTTTAATCAAAATGTGGTTTTCATTTATTTGAATCGTAACAGAAGAACCAGCCTTGAGATCATATTGCTGCACTAGTGAATTCGGTAAAGGAAGAAACAAATCGTCTCCGTATTGAGTAAGGGTGACGTTATGTTCCTTATTGGAATGTTGATTTCGGTTCATGAATCTCACCTCACTTTAAACCTACAATACAATAGCTTAGTTTAGTTATAAAGAAAAACGTTGATTACAATGGGCAGGTGATTAGGATGGATATGTTGTTTAATTATTTATCAGAGGAAGAAAAACAAGAAGTCGTTCACCTAGAAGAAGCTTTTAAAACAGCTTCAACCATCGAGGAAGCTGAATTTTTTTATGACCAATACCGATCATATATGAACCAAGCCAAAAAACGCTATTTAAAGGCTAAGTTTGGTCAATACAACATGACTCTAAACGATAAGTTAACAGATGATGAAAAAGAGCTTATAAAAGAATATGAAACTTCAATGCATCGAGCATGGACTAATAAGGGTGTTAATCGTTATTATGATCAAATATTAACCATTTTAAATAAAGCTCAAAAGCGTTAATTCTGTGAAAAATGATTAAGGTTTCCCCCGCTTATACAGGGGAGTCATATATTATTAAACGTCTTCGAACAAGTTCCGGAACATGGGTTACCCCCACTTCATAAGTAAATAGAGATTACTAAAACAGGAAGGGATATTTTAAACCCTTCCTGTTTTAGTTATAATGAGGGTTAAAAGTTTAAGAGTAGTTTTATAATGTTGCGACTGGAACGTTTAACAACACTTATGTAGATTTAATTCGTTTATACAATCTTACTTTTATATTTAAAGAGGAAGTAAATTATCAGAGGATGAGTAATAAATGGAACTATGATACCCCAAGTGCCTGATTGTTTGTAACCTATGAATGGCTCGATAAACATTAAAAGAATGAATAATATAATCAAAGCCTTTACTTGCTTGATGTCCTTTAAAGCTATAAATGAGATAATCGCTCCTCCTAATAATATTGAATGAAGAATGAAAATACCTCCTTCATTTATAAAAAAAAGCGAAGCGCTAAAACCAATAATTACAAGAACTTTTATTAGTATATATACTATATTCAAAAAAACACCTCCCAAGTTAAATAATCTATATTATCAATATATTCTGAATTTATTATATCATTAAAGATGACTTTGCTCTGTTAGTAAAGCAGCAAAAGAACTGGTCCGATATTTAATAACGGTTAGTTGGAAGTTATTTTACAATGGAGGTTTAAAAATAGTGTTTTTAGGGATATAATATATTATAGTAACTCTTTACTTCACAAGGTAAGGGTTGTTACGCTCTGTGTTGGTTAAATATTTTTCTTACTACCTTGTTGGGAGCAAGGTAGTTTCTTTTTGTCTTTTAGTCAGCCATTGAGTGTTTTTTTAACTCATGGTAAATGGTAGAACGCGGGACGCCTGTCATCTTGCTGATGTCATTCACACTTAAACTGTTTTGTTCTCGTTCATCATATAAGTTTAATGCCTTTTGAATATCTTTAGGATCCTTCCCTTTACGCCCCAGGTGTTTTCCTTGTTTCTTAGCACGTTCTCGACCCTCAGATGTACGTTCTCGGATTAGATCAGCCTCAAACTGTGCAAAGCTTCCCAAAACATTAAATAATAGGGTCTGCATACTGTTTTGTTCCGCACCTGCTTTAAACTCCATGTTGTCTTTAATAAAACGAACGCTAACACCTCTACTATTTAACTCTTGAACGATTTTATTTAAATCAATGATAGATCGTGCCAATCGATCAATTTTGGTTACTATAACCTCATCGCCTTCTCTAACATGATCTAACATAGCCTTTAGCTTTTGTCTGGGCTTTGTACTTGTACCAGTAACTTGTTCAACATAGATCTTTTCGCAATCTTCCTGTTTTAATAATTCCTTTTGTGTTTCTAAATCTTGATTAATAGTCGATACACGAGCATAACCAATTTTCACAGCAGCCACCTCTTTTGTTCAAAAGTTTGTAATGTTTTATACATATTATTATAGACTATGTTTTAGATAAAATAAAGGGAGAAGAAAGATTAAATAAGAAAGTATTATAGCCATGTCTAAAAGTTGAAAGTTTTGGACACCGATGCAATTATAGTATCTAGATGGTTATATGTTAATATTTTGAAAAAGGGGAGTTGTGTTTATGAGTACTATTCTTAGACATATGCAAAAGAATAATAGCGACCTAGAGTTTGTTAACAATCTAAAAGAAACGCAGCAATTTATATCAGAGGTCAAACAGCAACTAAGACGATTCTCAGAGGATTATAAGGAGAATTACCCTAATCTAATAGAGAAGGGTAAAAGTTTGGGGGAAATGGGTTGCTCATAACAGGTGATATGACGCCTGTAGAAGTTGAAAAGATATGCTGTTTAGATAATATAGAAGAGTATTTTATTGAGTCTTATTCAAGAAATGAAAAGTTAGAAAGGGCTTATGAAGCTGTTTTCTACTCAGAACTTTTTGCACCTCATAAAGATTTAGTAAGTGAAATATTCGATTGCTTTAAGTTAGAAAAGTATAAAATTACTATACCATCAGCAATTTTGTTGGTTGAGTTTGCTATATCCCAAATTTCTGATTCTAATAAAATAGGAGATAAATTAAAAACAGAGTTTGAAATTAAGGTGGTTAAAGAACAGAAAGACTATACAGTAGATAAGCTTTCTTATGTGAGTACCCTCTCATTTTTCTCAAAGTTATTTAGAGGCGATAATGTTCGTCCAAAATCAAGAAAAGATGTTTTACATCGTGATTCTGTGCTACATGGAACAAGTCCATCAAAGGAGTGGACAAAGGTTGATGCTGTCATGCTCATTAATGCTCTTTATGCTTTTACGCTTCCCTTTGGAAAAACAAAAGGTGAATAGTAAAAGTGAAATTCATTTGTAAATTTAGAGTAGTTGAAAAAGTGTAAAGGAGAGATGTTTAATGTCTAAGAATCATGAAGAGGTAAAGAATCTATTGGATCGTGTCCCAGGTGTGTCTGAACACATGAACAAGTTGTCCGTTCAAAAAGGAAAAACAATCTTAAAACGTCGTGTTGATCTAGGTTTAACTCAAATAGATATGGTTGAGAAATTGAGTGAAATGGGATTCAATATCTCGAAACAGACTTTATCGATGACAGAGGGCGGCCACGAAGAGGTAGTAAGTTTTGTCTATGATAATATATCAGCGGTCCTAGACGAACTTGAAAGAAGGGAGTGACCTTATGAGAGATGTTCAGCGCATTAGAAGAATAATGCAATTGTTAGAGGATATTTGGCGCCACTTTCCGGATTGGCGGTTTAATCAGTTGGTGTCGAATTTACAGCATATGTATTCAAAAAAACATAATAATTTTGGTAAAAGGAAAGTGTTTGAAAAAGATGGTGAGAGTGATGGTGTTCCGGTAAATTATGTAGATTTATTTTATTTGGAAGATGATCAATTGGAGAAGTTTCTAGAAGAGATCCTCGAAGAATTAAATTGGAGAAAGAGATGATAAAGTTGATTACCGTATGTTAGTAACCACCTTATTGTTATTAAACATATTATGATATATTTAACATGATACATCATAATATATTACAACATAACATATTAGAATAAATTATAATGTAACATAATATATCAAATAATATTTAACATGATATATCAT
>NZ_AKIF01000153.1 GCF_000269905.1 Alkalibacillus haloalkaliphilus C5 | reverse complement strand
TGTCTGCATGCGGTAAATTGTTCTTATAGTTATAATTTAGAGTATGTTTACCATAGGGGGGGGAAATTGTGAAAAAAGAAATACGTATTTCAGAAAAACTATTGTTAGCTGGGCTTTGTTTAATTTTAGTATTTATGATTGTGCAAGATTGGGTGCCACTAGGTTCATTAAATGACATTCAAGCCATTAGAGAAGAGCACTCATTTAATGAATTAATCACTGTTACATTGATCAATATAACTCAAATATTAATATTAATGGGGCTGGTGGTCACTTTTATGGGAAAAAGGTATCCAATCTGGGTTAAAATTTGGTTAATTATCCATCCAATTTGTATATTTGCAGGAGTATTGCTGGATTGGTGGATTCCTTATCTCTTTGGATACGGTGCAGAGCAAAGAGTCGAGAGGTATAATCAAATGTTTGGAGATACCCATTCTTTCCTTCCAGTAATGAATGGTATTGTTCCAAATACGCTTCACTACCTTTTTCATGTCACTCTATTAATCTGTATTATCATAGTGATTTATATTTCCTTCACCTCTCTAAGAAAAAAGAAAAAGGATTATAACAGTTTTTCTGAAAATACAAACTAAATTCTCTCTTTATCCTATTTTACATTAATAAATAAAACCTGTTTGTGAACTATTGTACTTAAACAAAACGGGGATATTAGTTTTATAGAAGAATGAGCATTTTCCAATAAGGAGTTACTACTCAAAATACAACAAACATTGGTGTAGCAATGAAAAATCAGCTTTGACTTGCTAGGCAAGTCAAAGCTAATTTCATACTACATTTTTATTGTTAGTTCTACAAAACTAAACTACTTACCTTCAGTATATCTTACCTTTACTTATTTAAATGTTTATAAATCTTGTTCTGAAAGGATTTGTTCACTATCCTTACATCATGCCCGGCATGCCGCCGCCCATTGCTCCCATGTCAGGTGCTCCACCTTCGTTTTCGTCTGGGTGGTCTGCTACAACCGCTTCAGTTGTTAGGAACATTGCTGCAACGGATGCTGCGTTTTGTAGTGCTGAACGCGTCACTTTTGTTGGGTCAACGATGCCGTGATCAACCATGTTTACCCACTCGCCAGTTGCTGCGTTGAATCCAGTACCTACTTCTTCACCTTTTAGACGTTCAACGATGATTGAACCTTCAAGGCCTGCGTTGTGTGCGATCTGGCGTACTGGCTCTTCCATCGCGCGAAGTACGATGCTTGCACCTGTTGCTTCGTCGCCTTCTAATTGTAGTTCAGATACTTTGCTGTAGATGTTTACTAGTGCTGTACCACCACCAGCAACAATACCTTCTTCAACTGCTGCGCGAGTTGAGTTTAATGCGTCTTCGATACGTAGCTTTTTCTCTTTCATTTCTGTTTCTGTAGCTGCACCGACTTTGATGACTGCTACACCGCCAGCTAGTTTCGCTAGGCGCTCTTGTAATTTTTCTTTATCAAAGTCAGAAGTAGTCTCTTCTAACTGTGCACGTAGTTGGTTCACACGACCTGATAGCTTTTCTGGGTCGCCTGCTCCTTCTACTACTGTTGTGTTTTCTTTCGTTACAACAACTTTAGATGCGCGACCTAATTGGTCAATTGTAGCGCTCTTAAGGTCTAAGCCTAAGTCTTCAGTGATCACTTCTGCACCAGTTAGTGTCGCAATATCTTCAAGCATTGCTTTACGACGATCACCGAAACCAGGAGCCTTAACTGCTACTGCATTGAACGTTCCGCGAAGCTTATTCACAACTAATGTTGCAAGTGCTTCACCTTCAACATCATCAGCAATAATTAATACTGGCTTGCTTTGTTGTACAACTTGTTCTAATACAGGAAGAACTTCTTGAATGTTAGAAATCTTCTTATCTGTAATTAGGATGTAAGGGTCTTCTAATTCTGCTTCCATCTTATCTTGGTCAGTAACCATGTATGGAGAAGCGTAACCACGGTCAAATTGCATACCTTCTACAACTTCTAACTCAGTGTTAAAACCTTTAGACTCTTCAATTGTAATAACACCATCGTTACCTACACGTTCCATTGCTTCTGCAATTAGTGAGCCTACTTCTTCGTCAGCTGCAGAAATAGAAGCAACTTGAGAGATAGATTCTCTACCTTCGATTGGGTTTGAGATTTTACGAAGTTCGTCAGTTGCTACTTCTGTCGCTTTTTCAATACCGCGACGGATTCCTACTGGGTTTGCACCTGAAGTGACGTTCTTAAGACCTTCACGAATCATCGCTTGCGCTAGTACTGTTGCAGTCGTCGTACCATCACCAGCAATTTCGTTCGTCTTAGAAGCAACTTCTGATACTAGCTGTGCACCCATATTTTCAAAATGATCTTCGAGTTCGATTTCTTTTGCGATTGTTACACCATCGTTTGTAATAAGTGGTGAACCGAACTTCTTATCTAGAACAACGTTACGTCCTTTAGGTCCTAACGTTACTTTTACTGCGTCTGCTAGAGCATCAACACCTCTTAGCATAGAACGACGTGCGTCTTCACTAAATTTGATCTCTTTAGCCATGATCAATACCCTCCTCGAATGTTTTAATCTCTAATAACAAAATTATTACTGTACAACTGCTAAAATATCGTTTTCGCGTAATACTAAGTATTCTTTACCATCTTTCTCAACTTCTGTTCCAGCGAACTTAGAATAAACGACTGTATCGCCTTCACTTACTTCTAATGCCACTTTATCACCATTGTCTGTTACGCGGCCTGAGCCTACAGCAATGACTTTACCTTCTTGTGGCTTTTCCTTAGCAGAATCAGGTAGTACGATTCCGCTTGAAGTCGTTTCCTCTTGTTCTACAACTTCTACAATTACGCGATCTCCTAGTGGTTTTAACATAATCAAAACCTCCTCTGATTTATATGTTGAAGATGATTATTAGCACTCAAGATCGGTGAGTGCTAATTTCAATTATTATAATAATCAATCACGAAAATTTTTGCAAGTAAAAACCATAAAATTTTTGTTTCCCCTATATATTTAGTATAGAATAGCTTTTAGATACTAAAATGGTTATAGCAGACTTATTAGAAAGGGACGATTATAGTGCCGAGAAGATATTGGGGAATACTGATTGTTTACATTATTGCACAACTTCTACCAGGAATTATTTTAGTTAATATCCATTATCCAGAAAATCCACCGATTGATGACATGGTTTATTGGACTTTAGCTAGTATGGCCATTGCAACATTATGGATTCTTTATTTATTAAGAAAAGACATGGCAGAAGTGAATATGCGGAGTGGACCGACAACTGGAGAAATTGTCAAATGGTCTATTATTGGTGTGTTTTTAGCTTATGCAGTACAAATCGTTGCTAACATGATTAACATATACGTGTTAGGTATTGATGGTGGATCTGAAAACACGCAAAGTATTATGGAAATTATCGAGGCAAACATTTGGTTTATTATATTACCGATTGTTTTTGCACCTATATTAGAAGAGATTATTTTCCGTAAAATTATTTTTGGTGAATTATATAAACGCACGAACTTTATCATTGCTGGTATAATTTCGGCATTAATTTTCGCAGCGGTTCATATGGACTTTACGTTCATTTTGACTTATACTGCTATGGGGTTTGCCTTTGCTTACCTATATGTCAAAACTAAACGTATTATTGTGCCGATCATCGCACATATGGCGATGAACGCGATTGTTGTATTAATTCAAATGAATGTAGATATTGATGAATTAGAAAGACAACTAGAAGAATTTGAGAACGCAATGATGATTTTCTTTGGAGGATAATGTATGAAACTTTCACCACTGTTTTTAGCATGGGTTTATCTGATCATGGGCGCTTTATTCGTATACATTGGTATACAGTACGCTGATGAGACGGTTTGGAACTTCGCAACGATTATTTTCGCACTAATTGCGACGATTGATTTTGTCGTTGCCATTAGGTTGTTCGGTGTCCATAGCGCGATGAAAAACAAAAAAGACCAATAATCATTTAACCCGCAACGGATGACGTTGCGGGTTTTCTATTGTTTAGAACTTTTTTACTAAATATCCTATTTTTAACTAGCATATCAAATAGTTAGGCTGAATAATTATCAAACAAGCCTCCGCTTTTTAAAATATCATAATTTTCAGAAATAATCTTGTTTTATCTACAAATTTCCATTATTATTAACAAAGGGAGGACAAACTTTTACAAGGGAGGAATACTATGCAAGAGACTGTGATTGATTGGTTAGAGGCTATAGGTGATATAGTCTGGGGACCATGGTTGTTAATTTTACTAGTTGGTACTGGTATATTCTTAACAATTAGACTAAGCTTTTTGCAATTTAAAACTCTACCTTATGCTTTAAAACTATCTTTTAGTCCAAAAAGACAAGACAAAAAATCTGAAGGTGACATTTCTCACTTCCAAGCACTGACGACGGCATTAGCGGCGACTATTGGTACTGGTAACATCGCTGGTGTTGCAACAGCCGTTGTACTTGGTGGTCCAGGTGCTGTATTTTGGATGTGGATCTCGGCACTATTCGGTATGGCTACCAAGTATGCCGAGGCGATTCTAGCCGTTAAATACCGTGTTAAAGAGCCTAGCGGTAAAATGGCTGGTGGACCGATGTACTATATCGAAAAAGGACTTAAGATGAAATGGCTTGCCGTTCTATTCGCAATCTTCGGTGCTATTGCTGCTTTCGGTATTGGTAACATGGTTCAGTCGAACTCAGTATCTGACGTATTAGACGATACGTTCAGTGTACCTGTAGTCGCAACAGGTGTTATACTTACTGTTCTTGCTGGTTTAGTTATTCTTGGCGGTATTAAGAGTATTGGTAAAGTTACTGCTTATATCGTACCGTTTATGGCATTATTTTATGTCATCGGTGGCTTAGTCATCTTATTTACAAACTTAGAGATGGCTGGCCAAGCGATCGCATTCATCTTTACGGATGCATTTACAGGTGAAGCTGTTGCAGGTGGTGCAATTGGTGCTGTAATTCGTTGGGGTGTTGCTCGAGGCGTATTCTCAAACGAAGCTGGTTTAGGTTCTGCTCCTATTGCTGCAGCAGCTGCTCGAACAGATTATCCTGGTCGACAAGCATTAGTGTCAATGACACAGGTGTTTATTGATACAATCGTCGTTTGTACAATTACAGGTGTTACGATCGTAATGGCTGACATGTACTTAGCTGGTGAAGAAGGTGCAAGCTTAACATCACAATCATTTGAATTTTTCTTAGGGCCAACTGGTTCAATGATCGTTTCAATTGGTCTAGTATTCTTTGCTTTCTCTACTATTCTAGGTTGGTCTTACTATGGTGAGAAATGTTTCGGTTACTTAACGAAACACCGTGGCTTAACAGGCTACAGAGTAGTGTTTATTCTATTCATCTTCGTAGGTGCAATTGTTCAATTAGATGTTGTATGGTCATTCGCCGATGTTATGAACGGCTTAATGGCTGTACCTAACTTAATTGGCTTACTCCTACTATCAGGTGTAGTTGTTAATGAGACGCGGAAATTTATTAAAGTTAGAAAAGAGGAAGAAGAAGCAGAAAAGTCCGGTTCTCCACCAACTGAGTCTTAATGCTTTACCTCATATAAGAAGGTGACTTCGGTTTATTCCGGGAGTCACCTTTTTTTGTTGGGTTTGGTTATGCTTGTGGGAGGGTTTTGGCGTTCGGGCTATACTTTTTGGCGTTCGTGGAATTATTTTGGCGCTCACTAGATACCCAAATATTTACAACGGTTAGATTCCGCCTTCACATAATGACACGACCACGTCCTAGTGCTACAATAATCCGTATATTAGTAAAAGAGGATGATCAACGTGACATCAAAAGTTAAACTTCGTGATTTAGTAGAGGCAATGAATACTCAAACTGATTATCATATTGATTTTATAAATGTAAAATCTGGTGAAATAGTCAGTATAACAAATGAAATTTTAAACATCGCAGAAGATACAGAACCCTTTGATAATAAGTTACCTGACTGGCAACAAGAGGAGTTGAAACTAGCTCACGAAATCTTGGATAATGAAAACCAATACATAGAGTTGCCATCAAGATTTGATATTAATGAGTATAAGATGATGAAAGATTTTTGTTATAACTTTGACAATTCACAAGTTCAATCTGATCTATTGCAAGCCATAAGAGGAAGAGGAGCATTTAGAAGATTTAAAGATAAACTAATCAAGTTAGGCTTAGACCAAGAGTGGTTCAACTTTCGAGACGAACGCTACAAGGAAATTGCAATTGAACTTTGTAACAACCATGATTTAGAGTATGAAGACTAGAGAAATGAGTGTTTTTTATGAGTAAAGAAAAAATTGAACAAAACGTATATCGACATGGGAAAGTGCTAATTCAGGAAAAAGGATACATCAGTCCAATTGACCTATTAATCAAAATGGAACGAGTCACACCAAAACAAGTGAATGACTGGCGTTTAAAAAAGATACCTAATATTGAAAGCGTTACTGTAGGTAATTTATCCAAAATCAATCATATTTTAAAAACGTTACAAAAATTTGCGAAGGAGCAAAACTTAAAACCTTCTATGACAATCTATAAATCTTGGGGAAAAGGACCTAAGAAAACTCTTCAATTCTCGAAAAAAGGGAATGCATATATTGAAGAAGTATATTCCACCCATTATGTGGGGGTCAAACCTAAATAAAATTGAACCCTCCTTCTTGATTGCTAATAAAGTAGATCAGATGGAGGGCTTTTGGATATAACAAGATAATTTGTACTTACTTTTTGGCACGTGGGAATATTTTGGCGTTTTTCGAGCAGTACTTTCTGGCGCTCACGAAAATTTATTGGCGTTCGCGATATTTTATCGGCGTTCACGATATTTTATCAGCGTTCAGA
>NZ_AKIF01000152.1 GCF_000269905.1 Alkalibacillus haloalkaliphilus C5 | reverse complement strand
GCTGTAAATTCTTGTGAGCGCTGATAAATTTCTGTGAGCGCTGATAAATTTCTGTGAGCGCTGATAAATAAATCGCTGGGCTTCACCCAGCGATTTATTCCCTACTCTTCAACAATACATGGCTTTCCATCAATAAACGTCTGCATAACATTTATGTCTTTTATAGTCATCGGATCAATCGTTAACGGATTGCGATCAAGTACTGCGAAATCCGCTTCTTTTCCAATTTGAATCGATCCATTCTTCTCTTCTGTATCATTTAGTCGCGCACCGTATAACGTCATCGTTTTCAACGCTTCGTACGCGTCAATTTTTTCACTTTCACCTAAAACATGGCCATCGCGCGTCACGCGATTAACCGCTGCCCAAATAGAAAACAGTGGTGAAATAGCTGTAATCGGATTATCTGAATGTAACGTATACAACAGACCATGCTCTCTGACACTGTTTAGTGGATCAAGCTTTTCAGCGCGTTCAGTGCCTAAAAAGATATCGCGGTGACGATCGCCCCAATAATACACATGGTTTATAAATAGTGATGTGGCGATATCATATTCAGCCATTCGCTTTAAGTCCTCTTCTCTCGCCGTCTGAAGGTGTTCAATACGATGTAAATGACCTTCACGAGGGAATTTTTCTAAAGCATTCGTCAACGCTTGAATAATCGAGTCGATTGCCAAATCACCATTACCGTGACACGCAATTCTAAACCCGCGATCATGGGCGTTTTGGAACATTTCATTTAACGTTTCTTGTTTATGAATAAGTGCCCCATTATGTTTAGGGTGTAAATGATAGCCACCTCGAAGTGCACCCGTATAACCTTGAATAGAACCGTCTTGGAAAAACTTCGCGCTATCAAGACGTGCTTGGCCATTCGACTGAAAGCTAATATAAGAATCGACTTCATCAGCTGTCATATCAGCAAAAGGCTTTTCATTTAACACATCGTCCATTACCATGTAACGCATTTTCAGTTTAAAATCAGGGTGTGTAACTGCGCGAATGTGCTCCTCGTACTCTGAAAAACCTCCATCAAGTCCAACTGCTGCGTCTGTATTTGTTGTAATTCCTTCTTTTATATAATCTTCTGATGCTTCAATCATTAGACGAGTTAATTCATCACTCGTTAGCTGATCTAAATGGCGCATCACTTTTTCTAACACGGGTAACTCATACAATACGCCATCCAACGTACCACCTTCATAACGCCCGAAGTGA
This sequence comes from Alkalibacillus haloalkaliphilus C5, assembly GCF_000269905.1. Taxonomy (GTDB): domain Bacteria; phylum Bacillota; class Bacilli; order Bacillales; family Alkalibacillaceae; genus Alkalibacillus; species Alkalibacillus haloalkaliphilus_A. Next base: position 5,801 of record NZ_AKIF01000152.1, on the reverse strand, counting down.
CCACCTGAAGGGTCCTCCACCTCATCATTTATGTCACTTACTTCAAGTGCTTTTGAGTTCACAACGGCTAAATGACCTGAGATGTGACGAATGAAGACTGGATGATCAGGTGCAACACGATCAAGCTCTTCTCGTGTTATATGACGTTGTTCTTCAAGCATCGTGTCATCATATCCGTACCCTATAATCCACTTCGCTGTGTCCTGATTTTGCGCTTCTTTTTTTATTATATTTAACAAACGCTCAACACTACTACTTTCAGGCGGGCCACAATAGACCTGACTTTTCATTTTTGAATACATTAAAATGTGATTATGCGTGTCAATAAAGCCAGGAATGAGTGTTTTCCCCTCAAGGTTATACCACTCTTTCGCCGTTACTTCCTCTGGGTCAAAATCACCTGTCCAAATTTTCGTAATCGTACCGTCTTCTACCCCAACCGCTTGAACACCAATCAGCTCTTCTTCTAGTGTTATAATGTCACCATTGTAAATAATTAAATCATAAGTCATGAAATCACCTTTCTGACTACGTTCTCGTATTAAAATCTTCTTTATATACAGCTTTTACGTTCTCAGCTTTAGAGTGTTTGGTTAGTAAACTGACAACAATTAATACGATAAACGATGTTAAAAACCCAACAATCGTTTCATCGAAAAAGGCTGTTATAACCTCAATCGTCCCAGCCGCTAACATGTCCGCTGTCATATTAGAAAACCAAGCGATTATTTCTTCTTTGAAATAAGGCCAGATAATTGTTACGGCACCTGCAATTACCATTGATGATAGTGCACCTGCTGTCGTTACACCTTTCCAGAACATAATTGCTAAGAACGGTAATACTAGTGTAACAGCTGATAATCTTAACGCCCACTGATACAATGTTACAATATCTTGTACTTGGAATGCGATGATCAGACCTAAAACAGAAATAATGACCACCGTTAATCGTGAGACAAACATCATTTTACGATTGTCTGCGTCCGGGTTAATCATACGTGCATATAGATCTTGCGTTAAGTTTGAACTACCTTGCAAGATAAACGAGTTCGCACCTGTCATTAAGGCTGATAATAAACCGACTAACACTAAACCACCGATAAATGGCGGAAGCAATTCAACTGTTACGTAAGAAAAGATTAAGTCAGGGTCAATATCACTTGGGACATATTGACGCGCCATTACACCGATCGCATACGGTAAAATCGAAATTGCTGTACCTATTGCAATCGCAGTAAGACCAGCTTTTTTCGCCACTTCTTCTGTACGAGCAGCAAAAATACGTTGCCACGTCGACTGCCAAATTAAATAGAACGGACCGACAGACAAGGCGAAGATTAATACGGCTAATCCACCTTGTTCACCAAAAGGCGTTAAATAATGAGCAGGCGTGTTTTCCAGTACTTCTCCTATCCCACCGCTGTAATTCAAACTTGCGATAAATAAAACGACGATCCCTAACGTTAAAACAATAGACTGCAACGCATCTGTAATAATCGTCGCTGGTAAACCACCTAAAATAGTAAAACCTAAAATAAGTGCAAATGCGACTAAAATCCCTGTTTGTGGTTCCATATTAAACGCGATATTAAATACTGTCGACATACCGACAATTTGTAGCGCTAACGTTGGCACAGCATAAATGAACGCTGATAAAACTGAAGGAAAAATACCTAGTTTTCCACCAAAACGTTCACTAAATAAATCGGCCAACGTATAAAGCTTCTGACGTCTTAACTGTTTGGCGAAAAAGACGACTAAAATTAAAGTGAAGAAATAAGCTGGCAATGCAAACTCGAAAAAGCCTGACATACCAACCGAGAATCCCATACCGACCCAACCGATAAAGACGGCGGCTCCACAAAACGTACTAATAATCGTCCCGACGATCGGCCAGAACCCCATATTCCAACCTGCAATTAAATAGTCATCGGAATCTTTAACTTTAAAATAATAATAAATTCCAAAACCAAAAACAATACCAAAATATACGAAGAAATAACCTATGTACCAGGCCATAATCCATACTCCTCCTTGTAAAACAGATACGGTCAAGGATACCCGTTTTAAAATAAATTGACGAACATCCGATGAACTAACATATAAAAGCATATAAGAATAATTTGGTGATTATTGTCGAAAAAATACGCGAGAAAGGACGAAATGACCAATTTTAACCGAAAAAAACTAGCGCCCCTGCCGAGAACGCTAGTTTTTAAATAGTGGTTACCTATTTAGTAATTTTTTAGTGATTTTCCATGAGAAAAATAGTGCGATTAAAGCACCGAGCCAATATAGAATAAGGCTTAATGCATCTGAAGAGTTATAAGGAGCCATTGAAGATAACATTAATCCCCCTAGCAAAGCACTACAAAACGGAATTCCAAAAGCAAATAGTGGGTGTAATGATCTGAACATGAGAAACTCACCACTATATTCAGAAGGTGACCTTTCATAAATAACGATCGCTAATACTGTGAAAACTAAGCCAGCAATCACTGGAATCCAAATGTTTAATTCATCGAAGAAGAGGTTATTTAAATAATTAAACCAAAATAAATCTTGGAAAACCCACTCCGCTATTTCAAGCTCAATGAAGTTAATTCCATGTACATTTAAAAATTGACCAATTAAAATGAAAATGCCTTGTGGGAAAACTAAGAATATAAGTGTCAGCGCGATTTGTGATTTAATTTCACCAGAGATTGTTCCAATAAACATCGCAAATGAGTAAATCACAAAATAGGCAGCTAATGGCAACCAATACGAGTTAGTGAGATCTACTTCAGCTAACAACTGACTAAACTCTGACTGATAAATAGCAAAGTAAGCTAGCCAAAATGATAAATTATAGCCGATTAACACGACCGCTAACCCCATGACATATTTCGTTAAAAACATCTCTTTTCTTGAAAACGGTAAAGCCATTGCAAAATCATGGCGCTTCGAATTTTTCTCCAAACCTAATAGAAAGCCCGCCATTAAAATAACAACACCGACTGCAATCATGCCAAAAAAGTTAGGTTCAAAAATACCATTAACCTCAAAGGCTTTTACATGTTCCCAGTGATCAGGCTGATGTTCTTGCCAAATACGCCATGTATCAAAACGCATAAAGCAGATACAACATAAGCCAATAAAAACGTAACTAACAGCCCTAGTGATACTAAGAAATTATGCTTCCACTCTTTCTTCCATAACGCTTTATGAAACATATAGGTCACCTCCTAATTTGGCAACGAAAATATCTTCTAACGATAACGGTAACTCTTCATATAAAATAGGAGCATAGTTTTGAAGAATCGCTTCGCCATCTTCATCGTCAGATTCCAATAACACAATACCTACTCGACCATTCTGACTTAGCACTTCAAGGTTTTGAATAATGTCTTGAGGGAATTCACCTTGGTAAGCAACTTGCACTTTCTTATATTGCTCTTTTAACGTTTCCATTTCAACTTCTGAATCAACTGACCCGTCTTTTAAAACGACAATGTGATCCGCCATTTTTTCTAACTCGTCTAAACGGTGCGATGAAATAATAATAGAAACATCTTTATGAGCCACTTGCTCAGCAATAAACTGCAATATTTCTTTTTTTATAATGACATCTAAACCATCAGTTGGTTCATCAAGTAAAATGAACTTCGCATTCGTTGAAAAAGCTAAAATTAATGAAAACAGTGCTTTTTGTCCCTTTGACAGCTTCTTAATTTTACCCGACTTATTAAATTTGAATTGATCTAATAAAGAATAATAATATTCTTCATCGAAATTCGGATAAACCACTTTATAAAACTTCACAATTTCTTTAACCGTATATGTTTTTAAAGCATCTGTTGAGTCAGGTACAAAGACGATATCTTGTTTAACTCGAGGTTGTTGAAATACATTCTCGCCTTCAACAGATATATCACCTTGATCAGGTTTTATAATGCCTGAGATCATCCTTAACAACGTCGTCTTACCCGCACCATTTCGACCAACGACACCCGTGATTGTCCCTGGTCTTACGTTAAACTGAACATCGTTTAGGACTTCAGTTTTATGAATTGTTTTTGTGACGTTTTTGACTTCAATCATGCTCCCCACCACCTTTTTGAAATATTTCATCGATCCATTGCTTCATTTCTTCTTTTGAAACGCCAGCTTGCTTGGCAGACTGGACTAATTTTTCAGTTTGCTCTTTCAAAAGCTTCACTTCCCTTTCTTGTACAAGCTCATGAACATCCTCACTAATGAACGTGCCTTTACCACGGAAAGTGACGAAAATGCCTTCTCGCTCTAATTCTTTATACGCCTTACTTACCGTGTTAGGGTTAACCGTTAACTGTGCAGACAACTCTCGAACTGACGGCACTTTGTCCCCTGCTACAACGACACCTTGCAAAATCCGCTCTTTAACTTGTTGGATGATCTGTTCGTAAATCGGTTTGTTGCTCGTTGGGTTTAACAGTATATGCAAACAATCACCTCTTTCTCATCTGTGTTAAGTGTACTACACAAAATAGTACACTTGCAACAGTTTTTTATTAGGAAATTTGGTGCTATAATGTCATAAAACGTGTGGGGAGTGTTGAGAGTGGAGAAATTTTTTAGTTATTTACAGTCGATTGAATCTGAGTTAGTCGAGTTTAGAAGAGATTTACATATGTATCCTGAAGTATCACACGAAGAAGTTGAGACGCCGAGAAAAATTGCTGCCTACCTCGAAAAGTTAGGATTAGAAGTTCAAACTGGTGTTGGCGGTCGTGGCGTTTTAGGCATTTTACATGGCGGTCAGCCTGGCAGGAAGGTTGCATTACGCGCAGATTTTGACGCTTTACCAATTCAAGATGAAAAAGATGCAGAATACAAATCGCGTGTTGACGGTGTGATGCACGCATGCGGTCATGATGTGCATACATCAGCGTTGTTAGGCGCAGCTAAAGTTTTATCTGAGTTTAAAGATGAAGTGTCTGGTACGATCGTGTTCATCCATCAATTTGGTGAAGAGATGACGCCAGGTGGAGCAAAGCCGATGATCAATGATGGCTGCTTAGACGGTGTTGACATCATTTATGGTGCTCATGTTATGTCTAATTTACCTGTTGGACAGTTCGGTGTGCGCGCTGGTTATATTTCGTCAGCACAAGATGATTTTACGATTGAAGTGCACGGAAAAGGTGGCCACGGGGCTATGCCGCACATGACAGTTGACGCACTGGTGACAGGAAGCCAACTCGTCACTAACTTACAACAAATCGTTAGCCGTAGAGTGAGTCCAATGGATGCAGCAGCCGTAACAGTCGGCTCATTCCATAGCGGCGAAGGCCATAATGTCATTCCTGAAAAAGCTGTGTTAAAAGGAACAGTGAGATCATACAGTGCTGAAGCGCGCGACATGATCGAACAAGCACTCCACAACATTACGAAAATGACTTGCGAAGCAGCAGACGCAGGATATGAAATCGACTACGTTCGCGACTGCCCGTCAATGTATAATGATCCAGTTGAAACAGAGCGAATCAGGCAGCTTGGCGCCGAAGTATTCGGCGAGGACCATACAGTTGAAGCCGAACCACTCATGGGAAGCGAAGACTTCGCCTATTTCCAAGAAGAAGTCCCAGGCGTCTACTTTATACTGGGCGGAGGAAACCCTGAGATCGGCGCTGATTATCCGCACCACCACCCAATGTTCAACGTCGACGAACGCGCGATAGGGAATATTGCTAAAATGATGTTGACTGCTGTGATGAAATAGATGGTTGAGATCCCGCTGCGGCGGGATTTTTTATTCTATGACTGAGACTGCCAAGGCA
>NZ_AKIF01000151.1 GCF_000269905.1 Alkalibacillus haloalkaliphilus C5 | reverse complement strand
CTTATACTGATAGTGATTTAGGAGGGATGGTTGTGAACGAATTCGAACAGGATGTACAGTCCAAAAACAATGATGTAGTTGATTCCATTAAAGGTTTTGGCTTCTCGTTCATTTTCTTCTTTACAATCTTTGCAATTGGTACGATTTTCACACTGTTTGCTAACTAATTGAATGATCGTGTCATGTAGAAAGGGGCTAATTATTAGTCCCTTTTTCTATTTTATATTATGGAATAAAGGGCTTTATCGTACCTTGTCCATCTTCAATTTTTATCGTAATAGCTCCATGCAGGTCAGTTCTATAAACTTCATACCCTTCAGTTAACAACCGTTCAAAAACTAAAGGAGTTGGGTGGTTATATCGATTATTCCGCCCAGCTGAAATAATCGCAACTTCAGCTCCTACAGCATTTAAAAATTTCTCATTAGACGAAGTATCACTTCCATGGTGGGCTACTTTAAGTAAATCCACTTCACTTAAGTTATATTTACGAGCAACATCAAGCTCTACTGATTCATAAATATCACCAGTAAATAACGTTTGATGACCGTCATATTCCAAAATAAGCACATTGGAACGTTCGTTTTCACTTTTTAAAAGAAATTCATTGGACTTTTCTGGTGCCATAACGAACAGTTTCGCACCTGCTAAATCAAGATTGATTCCTTCATAAATCGGTATTAATTGCTCCATACTTTCATCATCTAAGTATTCTTGTTCCTCTATAAACGGATGTGAAAATATATAGTTTGGTTTAAACTCATCGATTAGTAATTGAGCAGATGCTACGTGGTCAAAATCAAAGTGGCTAATAAATAACGCATCAATTTGACGTATCCCATTAGACCATAAGTAAGGTTTTATAATACTTGTATAGTTACGATTATAATCGCCATCAAAGGGATAAATCACTTCTTCACCAATGTCTACTATGAATACTCCTCGCCTGTTTGGAAGTTCAACCACAATTGCTTCTGCTTGGCCGACATCAAGCATCGTTATTTTGTAAGTTGAATCATAAAATGGCGCGTATTGCTCTATAAAAAATACACATATGGCCAAACTGCCGAATAAGGCAGCTATTTTCAATTTATTTAAATCCCAAGCCCGCATCATTAGAAGCAAAAATAAATAAAACGCAATAACCGTTATTAAGCTTACTTCTCCAACTACCCATATCGCGAACTCAGGCTCACCAATCCGTACAACCATTGCATGAACGGCTTCTTGTACATTCAAATATAGCGTTTCGATTAAATTTGACACATTACGAGGGAGTACAACCGCTACGACTAACATTAAACTTACCGGAATAGCAAAAAAGGTGTAGTAAGGTACAAATATTAAATTGGCTAGAAAAGATAATACATTTGTGAAGTAGAAATGATCAAATTGAATAGGTAAAATAGCTAACTGACTAATTAAGCTAACTTTCAATGAGATCAACAACCAATGGTCTTGTTTTAAGAAGTTTTTAGACAAAACTAAGGATAATGTAACGATGAATGAAAACTGGAAGGCAAGCTGGTACACCAAGTATGGGTCAAACCATAAAATCAATATTAAGACTACGGAAATGACATCTGTAGTATCCAACTTTTTATGGATCATTGAAGCCAATAATATTATTAGAGCCATGAACCCAGCTCTTAAAACAGGTGGGTTAGCACCTGCTATGACGATATAAAACGGGAGTATAGCTATTATAAACCACTTAATATACTCATTTGGCAGCTTAAATATATAGTGTAAAATCACATATAAAAATGCAATAAAGAAACCGACATGTAAACCTGATATGGCTAATAGATGGGATATATTCCAAAATTGAAACGCATCCAAAACTTCATCTGAAATATAAGAACGGTCTCCAAAAATTAATGCTTTTAACCACGCATTTGTCTGATCTGTATATTGGTTTTCTAATTGTTCAACTAAAAAATGTCTTACAGAGAAAAAGTGTGACCATAATGGAGCCGAATGACAATCTAATATTTGAGGGTTATAAGATAGACCGATTATGCCTTGCTTCTTTAAAAACTCGCTATAATCAAACTGACCTGGATTTGTAGCTGGCTGTGGTGGTGTAATTTGCCCTTTGAAATTACAAGTTGAGCCGTATTTCAAAAAGTAAGAAGGATCATTCAAACGAGCTTGAACCTTATAGCCATCTTCAAGCTCTAATGTATACTGAGTATAATAATCCGTAACGTTAACATCAGAAACTATACGAACTTCACCTTCATAATACTGTTCTGATTCGATCAAAAATAGATCGTCAATTTTCGGGGAGTGTAACGTGGAAATGATGTAGAGGAAGATTGATAAAGCCAACAACAATTGTTGATGCTTTATATATGAAATAAACAAATATATACATAAAACAAACAATATAAAACTAATCGTTGTTGGCAAATATCCAATTAAGTAGAAGATAACAAGTATATAAAGCTTTCCCCGCATAGTTTAATCAGCAAATGTAAATAATTGATTCGCTTTCAGCTTAAGTTCTTTAATTTCTTCCTCATCTACCCCGTTCGCTTCCAACTTCTCAATTAGAGATGTTATAAAATAAAGCTTGTCTTTCGTATTTGTGTCGATATGTAAGTAATCTAATTCGACTTTTTCAAACTGTACACCAGCTTCATTCAACAGTTCAATTGCATAAGGATTATTTTTATAATCATGTGCATAAAAAATTTTCTGAATTCCACTTTGGATAATGGTTTTACAACAATTTAAGCATGGAAAATGAGTGACATACATTTCGGCACCTTCCGTTTCTACACCAAACTTTGCACATTGCAAAATGGCATTCACTTCAGCGTGTATGGTTCTAACACAGTGTCCATCAATTACTTTACACCCTTCATCAATACAGTGAACACTACCAGATGGACTTCCGTTGTAACCACCTGCAATCACACGTTTATCCCGAACAATTGTCGCACCTACAGCTAGCCTTGCGCATGTACTCCGCAAAGCTAATAAGGTACTTTGCGACATGAAATACTGATCCCAAGAAATCCTCTCCATATGTCATACCTCCTTGTAGTCATTTTAATTCGTTGTTACAACATAGTAAATAAACAATTCAATTAAGGAACAATAATATCTTCTTTAAAATTCTCTAACGTTTTCTCACCTATACCACTTATGTTTAATAAGTCTTCGACAGATGTGAAAGAACCATGTTCTTCTCGATATTCTATGATTGTTTGGGCTCTTTGTTCTCCTATTCCTGGCAAAGACATTAACTCTTCTACAGTGGCAGTATTCACTCGAATTTTCGAACCATCCGAACCATTATTCCCCTGAGTAACAGCACTGCTTGAACCTTCTTCCTCTTTATTAGGAACATAGATTACCATTTCATCATAGACCAACTCCGCTAAGTTGACAAACTTGGAATCAGCTTCTTTTGTAAAACCGCCAGCAAGCTCAATTACATCGACTACTCTTTTTCCTCGTTCAACATGATATACCCCCGGACTTTCGATTTCCCCTTTAACATCAACAGCCCATTTTTCCCCGTCAACTTCTAATCCTTCTTTCTCAAGTTCATTTTGCTCCTCAAGCAGTAGAAAAGAGTTATTTTCATTTTCTATAGCAAGTTCTTCATCACTGTGTAATATAAAGTAAAAAACAATCATAAAAATAATAATAACTACTACTAACCACTTTTTTGGAATTAACATGTTTTTAACCTTCTTTCATATAAATGAGGGTAAGTTCGTTTTTAAGGGAGGATCCTTATGAATTGGGGAATTATCGGAACAGGAAACATGGGAACAGTTATTATGAATGCATTAATAAAAAGTAATGCAGTAGATGAACGGAATATTTATGTCAATAACCGCACGTTTTTGAAAGCTTATCAACTAAAAGACGATTATCCAGGCATTCATGTCCTACAAACAGTAGATGCGATTGCTGATACGTGTGATGTTATTTTCTTATGTACAAAACCGAAAGAAATCGTTTCAATTGCTCACCGTCTTAACGGACAGTTGAATGAGAAGCAATTAGTCGTTTCTATTACGAGCTCAGTATCTGTTAATCATTTAGAGCAACTATTAGGATGTCAAACTGCAAGAATGATTCCGAGTATAACGAACCGTGTCCTACAAGGAACAACTCTTCTTACCTTTGGTTCAACAATTACAGAAGAAATGAAACAAATGCTCACACAAACTTGTAAATTGTTCTCTTCTCCTCTTGAGATTGATGACCAATATGTTAGAGTTGCCTCTGACTTAGTTTCATGCGGGCCTGCTTTTATAAGTTACTTATTACAGTCAATGATCAAAGCAGCACAAGAAGAAACTGGATTAGATGAGAAAACAGCAACTCAACTCGTTGAAACAATGATGATTGGTTACGGCAAACTGTTAGATGAAAATTTATATGATTTAAATTCTTTAAAAGAAAAAGTTATGGTAAAAGGTGGTATTACTGGTGAAGGGATGAAAGCCTTAGAACTTTGTGTTCCAAATGGTTTAAATGAAGTATTTAAAGCGACCCATCAAAAATTCTACAATGAGCAAGGCCATGCTGATGAGTTGGTCAATCAATTAACGACAAAAAATTAGTATACTATTTATTTTAATTAAAAACTTAAAAAAAGCAACCAAAATGTGAAAGGCTGATTTTCAAGTTTTGGCTGCTTTTTTATTTTTGGCAAATAAAAAATATTCTGTCTGCATCTTCTCTATACTCTAGGCTAAAATCCGAACAAACGGTAACTTTATGAAAACCGATCGAGCTAAGAATTTGTTTGTATTGTTCAACTGGAAATGTTCGCTGTTTATGCGTTTCATCAAAACGTTTGTACAATCCGTGGTCAGTTTGCACAAAAAACGTTAAATCGTGGACAACTTCATTTGGGCGTTCCGTTTCCTCACAAAACCATACGTAACTAACGTCTTCTCTAACTTCAGAGAACATTTCTGAATCTAACAAGAAATCGATGTAACCTTGACTGTGTATGTCAAAAATGAACAGACCACCATCTGTTAAATGTTCGTATATTTGATTAATGGCCTTAGTTAAGCTATTTTCATCTGTTAAGTAATTTATGACATCACAATAACTAACAATAAGATCAAAAGCTTTATTTAGTTGAAATTCAGTTGCATCGGCTTTTAGGAAATGTACTTCATGTTCATTTTCCATTTTAGCCATTGCATGATCAATCATTTCTTCCGATTGATCAAAAGCTGTCACTACATATCCTTGTTGTGCAAGCCGAATTGACAATTCCCCAGTACCACAACCGACATCTAACAAACAGTTAGGAGTTTGTTTTGAACAATATTTAATGGCCTGTTTAGTGAAATCAACCCACTGATCATAAGGTGCATCATTCATTAACTCATCATATACTTGCGCCATTTCTTTATACATAAAAGACCTCTAGACGGTTAGAGCAACTTGATCAGCATCGCCCCATAGTTTTTCTAAGTTATAGTAGCCGCGTTCTTCTTTATGGAAAATGTGGACAACAACATCGTCTAAATCAACTAAAACCCAGCGCGCTTCGTCTTTACCTTCAATCTTCTTCACTTCTATACCTTGTTCTTCAACCGCTTCTTTAATACCTTTACTAATAGCATCTACTTGTCGCTCGTTTGTGCCATGACAAATTAGAAAGTAATCAGCTATTAAGGATAACTCTCTCATATCTAAAGCAACTAACTCTTCTGCACGTTTGTCATCACATGCTTTAGCTGCTAATTGTAATAATTCATGACTATTCATGTATTAGTTACCTCCATCTTTTTTTATTGATTTCGTTAATTCATTATATGCTTGAAACGTATCAGGATAGATAGGTTGTTTTTTATCAATTAAAAATAAAATTGATTGCTTCAATGCGTACTGACAAGCGCGATCTAGGTCATGTTGCGCCAAGTCCCGCGCTTCATATACAGCATCAAATTGGCGCCCAGGTTCAATGTAATCCGCTAAAAAGATAATCTTTTCAACTAATCCCATCTTAGCTCTACCTGTAGTATGCCATCTGACTGCATTTAAAATGTCTTTGTTTTCAATCATAAACCAATGTTGAATCATTTTTGCACCGACAGGACCATGCCACAGTTCATGGTGATAATCGATTAAATCTTTAGGTATGTCAATGGATGTTTCAATCCAATACTGCAGTAATGACTTATCCATGTGCTTAGCATAATCATGTAAAGCTGCTGCAATACCAACATTGTATTGATCTGCATGGTATTTTTCTGCTAGACTTAATGCTGTTTCAGTGACTCTTTCAACATGCTCATATCTCTTAGTCGGTAGAACCACCTTCGACTTTTGTAATGCATAATCAACTTCCATATAAGCCATGCTCCTTTATATAATCGTACACCTTAATTGGCAAACCTTCAGGGTGCTCATGTCGTTTGATTTGCTCACGAATGACTGTCGATGACACATTTATTTCCTCCATGTTAACTTTTAAAACTGATTGGTCAATAAAATCCGAACCAGGTCGAGTAACTCCAACAAATTGGATCATAGTTTTCAGTTCATCAATGGCATACCACTTAGGTAAATACTCTACCATGTCACCACCGATTATAAAAAAGAACTGACTATTTATTTCTCGTTCTTTCAATATTTTGACTGTATCAATTGTATACGACCGACCTCTACGTTCACTTTCCACTGTGGAAATTTTCAATTGAGGTTCATGACTAATTAAGTATTGTAACATGTTTTTACGGTGTTCAAATGAAGCCTCAGGTTGTTGTTTATGGGGTGGTTGATAAGTTGGGATTAACCACACTTCATCTAAGCTCAAACTACTTAAGACCGTTTTACATATTGTTAAATGGCCAACATGAGGGGGATCGAATGTGCCGCCGAATAACCCTATTCGCTTCATTGTCTATACCTACCTTTACGGTAATTCGATTTGCTTATTTTCCATCGATTCACGATACAACACAATAATATTCCCGATGATTTGTACAACACGAGCATCGGTACCTTTAGCAATTTGATCTGCTAAATCATGTTTATCTTCAAAGTTATTTTGTAAGA
>NZ_AKIF01000150.1 GCF_000269905.1 Alkalibacillus haloalkaliphilus C5 | reverse complement strand
CTGTATTTGTACTTTGAGCCATCTCAAGGTAGTCAAGGAGCGCTTAAAACAGCGCGTAAAGGTGTTGGAACTTACGACATTACGATTCACGGTGTGCCATCACATGCTGGTATTGAACCAGAAAAAGGCGCGAGTGCTATTGAAGAGTTAGCTGAACAAATTACGTATCTATCAAACTTAACAGACCATGATAAAGGAACAACAGTAAATGTCGGGATCATTGATGGAGGTTCATCTAAAAACGTAATCGCCGAAGAGGCGCACGCAGTTGTTGATGTGCGAGTGCAAACTCAAGAGGAGATGGACCGTGTTGCTCCATTAATAGAACAAATTAAATCGCATGATGAAGATATCCAAATTGATATAGAAGGCGAAATTTATCGTCCGCCGCTAGAGCGAACAGATGAGATTGAAGCTTTATTTGACCGCGCAAGTGATTTAGCACGTGATTATTTAGGGTTTGAACTTGAAGAAGAGTCAACTGGTGGAGGAAGTGATGCAAACTTTACTGCATCTATTTCACCTACTTTAGATGGTTTAGGTGCAGTTGGTGATGGAGCTCACGCGAATCATGAGCATTTAATAATTAAAGATATGCCGAGGCGTAGTGCTTTGTTGGCGATGTTGTTGTGTGAATATGGTTCAAACTAAATGATAAGCGCCGCTCGCATTCGGTTGCTAAGGTGCTCATGACCTATGCTGGTCACTCCGCTCCTTAGCTGTCCTCGTGCCTCGACTGCCAAACGCTTTCATTTAGTTTGAAGATTGACAAGCGCTCGCATTCATCGTTACGGTTGCTGAGGTGCTGATAATATTGTTGGTCGTTAATAAGATGAATAAAGAGGTTGGTGCATACTACGCATCAGCCTCTTTTATATATGAAAAGACATCTCACTTGCGGCAATGCTATAATAAAAGTTAGCTTGTTATAAGGAGAGTCAACCACATGCTATACAAACATCCCTATGTCATACTTAGGCGAGAGATTGACCATATTAATTTTCAAAAAAAATATATCGAAGATGAACACTTTATTGAGTTATATGAAGACAAAATCATAACAGCCGAGAATAAATTTGACCTTAAAATTGTCTTTGATATGTCCTATAAAATGTTGTCGAATAAATATGGTTTTTTATACTTACACACAACGAAAGGCGTCTTTACGTACCAAGTAAAACAAGACCCCGAAGAACTGATTGCTCAATTTAGAAAAGTCGAAATTAAGTAATGGAGGAGAACGATGAACAAACACGTCTTATTAGTCGATGGTATGGCACTATTATTCCGTGCCTTTTACGCTACAGCAATGAACAACAATTTTATGATTAACAGTAAAGGAACTCCGACCAATGCGATTCACGGATTTATTCGTCATCTGTTAACAGCCACAAACACATTTCAACCATCACACGTTATTTGTTGTTGGGATATGGGGAGTCATACGTTTAGAAATGACCTTTATTCTGAATATAAGGCGAATCGCGGTGCCCCACCTGAAGAGTTAATTCCTCAGTTTGACCTAGTGAAAGAAGTAACAGAAGCAATGGACATTCCCAATGTTGGGGTAAAGGGTTTCGAGGCTGACGACTGTATCGGAACTTTAGCTCTAACTTATCAACGTGAAGCGGATGTAACAATATTAACGGGTGACCAAGATATTTTACAGCTTTTAGATGACGGAGTTCGTGTAGCCTTATTGAAAAAAGGGTACGGTAACTACGATGTATATGAATCAGATCGTTTCTTAGAAGAAAAAGGCATTACACCGAAACAAATGATTGACCTTAAAGCAATGATGGGTGATTCGAGTGACAACTATCCAGGCGTTCGAGGTGTCGGTGAAAAGACAGCTTTAAAGCTATTAATTAACCATGGATCTCTAGATGCGATCTTAGATAATTTAGATACATTGACGACAGCACAAAAGACGAAATTTGAAAACGACCTTGAAATGATTCACCTTTCACGTAAGCTAGCTGAAATCCATTGTCAAGCAGGAGTAACGTGTGATTTAAACGATGCAGAATTTAATATGAATCGTGAACGTGTTATTGAAAAGTTCAACGAATTAGAATTTAAACGATTAGGAGAATACGTCTAGGAGAGATCAAATGCGTTTATGGTCAGTTCATCCAACATATTTAGATGCAAAAGGACTTGTCGCCCTATGGCGTGAAACCTTACTGGCGCAAAAAGTCTTATTAGGTGAAACAAAAGGCTATCGTAACCATCCGCAGCTTATCCGATTTCGCGAGCAAGAGAATCCTATAGGTGCGATTGGCCATTACTTAAGTGGAGTTCATGAAGAAGCGACGTTACGTGGCTATCGCTTTGATCGGACTAAAATTGTAGCGCCTGGGGAAGTTTCTGAAATACCTGTGACGACTGGTCAAATAGGTTATGAATGGGAGCATTTGTTAAGAAAACTAGAAACACGAGACCCTAGTCGTTTTGACCAACTTAAAAATTATAATTCAAACGACTTAAAGCCACACCCAATGTTTAACATCATTGAAGGTTCCATAGAACATTGGGAAAGATTCACGAAATATTAAGCAAGAAGGGAATTTATATGAGCCTAAAATTAGTTAAACCAACAACATCATTACAAGATGCCTATATGGATTTCTACCAAGAATGGGTAAATAGTGGAGAAGAGATTATACCTTCAGCATTAAGAAAAGATCCAACAAACTTTGAAGCACTCGTTCAGAGTTTAGTAGATACTGAAGAAGGTGTAGGATTACGAGAAGGCTATGTTCCTGCAACAACGCGATGGTTAGCTGATGAAAAGTATAAAATTTTAGGAGCTTGTAACATTCGCCACGATTTAACAGGCCCTTTACTCGAAACAGGCGGACATGTCGGATACGGTGTTAGACCATCTGAACGAGGAAACGGGCACGCCACGTTTATGTTAAAAGAGACGTTAAAATTTCTAAAAGCATTAGAAGTACCGCGAGCATTAGTAACTTGTAATGATGATAACAAGGCGTCTATGCGTGTTATTGAGAAGTGTGGCGGTATGCAAGGTTTACCTTTTACCGAGAAAGACGGCAATGTCGTTAGACGTTTTTGGATTGATCTAAGAGATTAATACAAAAAGTATATAGGTGATAAGGGGAATAGTTAGGGAATTGAGCTTTAATCTGTTATTCTTCAACTAACAAATGTTTAGGGGGTCTTTACACATGGAGCTCTTAGGAATTCACCATTTATCAGCGATGACTAAAAGTGCACAAGCGAATGTTGATTTTTATACAAAAGTGTTAGGTATGAGATTAGTAAAGAAAACAGTTAATCAAGATGACCCATCAATGTATCACTTGTTTTATGGTGATGAAGTTGGTAACCCAGGTACTGAGTTAACTTTCTTTGAGATACCACGAATTGGGCAAAACCATGATGGCAATAACAGTATCTCAACGACTTCATTACGCGTTCCAAGTGACCAAGCTCTTAAATATTGGGAAGAGCGTTTGACCCAATTTAATGTGGAACATGAAGGAATTATTGAGCAGTTTGGTCGTCTTGTCATCCCATTTCGTGATCATGAACAGCAACGCCTAATGTTAGTGTCAGATGAGCACAATGAAGGTGTTAGCGGCGGTACTCCATGGCAGGATTCTAAAGCTGACCCTCAACATGGTATTGTCGGATTAGGTCCTACTCATTTAACCGTTCCAGACATCGAGCGAACGGAAACAGTTGTAACTGAAGTGATGGGGTTTAAGAGAGCTGGGACATATGAGTTTACACAAACTGGTAATGAAGTTGTCGTTTTTGAAACAGGTGAAGGTGGAACAGGTGCTGAGCTGCATATTCATGTTCGTCCTGAATTGCCACCTGAACGTTTAGGGCGAGGAGGCGTACATCACGTTGCTTTTCGTGTTAAAGATGAAGAAGAGCTTTATCAATGGATTGATCGGTTAAATCAATCTAACTTGGCAATTCTGGCTTCGTTGACCGATATTATTTTAAATCCGTTTACTTTAGAGAACCGAATGGTATACTGTTCGAGCTCGCAACAGATGGACCTGGGTTTACGACTGATGAAGACGAAATGAATTTAGGGGAAACATTAGCATTACCTCCTTTTTTAGAAGAAAAACGTGAAGAAATTAGTCAAAAATTAAAACCAATTGATTATTAATTGTTTAAAAGCCGGCATACGTTTAAGTAGCTGGCTTTTCAAGCTATATTAGGTATAACTAGCTTCATTTCTGTTGAAAAACTGATACAATAATATAAATAGATTAATAGTATATAGAAGGTGAACATATAATGAGGCAAGTCCATTGTCAAAACTGTGATCAATTAATTGAAACGAAGAAAGATTTGTTTACAACACAGATCTTCTTTATGGTCCAAGCTTATTGTAAACAATGTTACTTTGATAAAATTAAGAAAGTGTCTTCTCTGGCTGTTAGTAATACGCCGCTTAATGGTCGTTATTCGAACTTTTTGGCGGGGCTTACTTTTGTTGGCTTAATATTAGTCTACTTTGCTGAAATTGAGTACATTAAAATACCGTTAATTTTAGTTTTAACTTTAGTTTTATTCATGCGTATATATTCATTTGTAAGGTTTGAGCGTCATTTGCCATATTAAAGGTGTGTTTCGTTATGAGAAGTAGTATTTGGCTCGTTTTAATCGGGGCTATTTTATGGGGGACAACAGGAACAGCACAAGCATTAGCACCTGAAGAGTCAACGCCATTAGTCGTTGGTGCATTACGGTTATTAATTGGTGGAGGCTCTTTATTTTTATTGATCTATTTTCAGAAGCGGTTATCAATCAAAGGGATCCCAAAAAAGCCTTTACTCATTAGTGCAATTGCAATGGCTTTGTATCAACCATTTTTCTTCTCAGGCGTTGATTTAACAGGGGTAGCCATTGGGACTGTCATTGCGATTTGTAGTGCGCCAATTTTTGCAGGCTTAATGGAAGGGGTTATATATAAGAGACTGCCTGATCCCGTTTGGGCAATTTCGACAGTTCTGGCGGTGGTCGGTTGCTTATTATTGTTTCAGTCAGGAGAGACGGTTACTTTTAATTTTCTAGGAATGGTGTTTTCATTATTGCAGGGCTAGCCTTTGCCATATACACGTTTGTTAGTAAAGATCTCGTAACAAATTATCCATCTGATGTTGTAGTTGCCGTCGTCTTTAGTACAGCAGCCATTTTTTTACTACCGATTCTTTTTTTCTATGATACGAGCTGGTTGGTTCAAAGTAGTGGTGCGATTAGCATGTTGCACTTAGGGTTAATTGCAACAGCACTAGCTTATTTGTTGTTCGCTAGAGGTTTGAAAGGAATTCCTGCATCTATGGCTGTTACGTTAGCCTTGGCAGAACCGGTTACAGCAGCCCTTCTTGGAATTCTTCTACTTGGTGAGCCTTTAACGATCGTATCTGGGTTTGGCCTATTGTTATTAATAATCGGTTTACTATTGCTTGCTAATAAGCCTAAGGTTTTAAACTATATAACTGCTCGTAAAAAAAGCTAAGCTTTGACGCTTAGCTTTATTCATTATTCCAACGACGGTCGAAACCTGTTACTAAACTCGTTAAAAAGTAGCCAATCAGTGTATAAATTAAAAATGCGAATATAGCAGAAAACTCAATGACAAACGTTCCATCTAGCACCGTTGATGGGAAAATTCCTTCAAAAGGATGTAAGAGAGGATTACTAGTATTGTAGACCCATTCAACAAATGGTGCTGTTTCTGCAGCGCCGAACAGCTTTAATATAATTCGAAAGCCTAAAATCAATTGTACAATACCAATTACAATATTAATTAAATGATTTATAAATCCAATACCTTTCATTTTAACCCCTCCTCTACTTATTATGTTCCTCAAAGTTTTTCTTTTTAAACTTTAAAATCAATTCTTAAAAATGTGCATTTATTATATGCTAAATCCCAGTTCTTGCATAAGATAATTTATACTTTGAGATTGGATAGTCATAAGAAGGGAGTTCTTGTCGTGGGATTGAATGATGAAGTATTTCTGAAAAACGAACGACAAGTTGAATTATATGAAAAAGCGGCAAAGATAAGTGATCAAGTAAGCCAGCATGCTAAAGCAGCTGATCAAGAAGCCCGTTTTTTAGATCAAACACTAAAAGTGTTAAAACGGTATAACTATTTATCAATCGTCTTACCAGAAGTATATGGTGGGGAAGATTTAAGCTTATATGAATGGTTATTAATGCAAGTAAAAATAGCAGAAGGTGATGGTGCTACAGCTTTATCTGTCGGTTGGCATTTAGGTTTATTAATGGAAATTAAAGCAGAAGGAATTTGGTCTAATTCAATTAATGAATTCATTGCAAAAGAAGCGGCTAAACAGAAACTTTTTAACCGCGCTTCAACAGAACAAAACACAGGAAGCCCTACACGTGGAGGAAAGCCGGAAACGACCGCGGTCTTAGGTCAAGATGTATACGTTCTAAATGGTCGTAAAACGTTCACGACGATGGCTGAAAAGTTAGATTATGCATTAGTGTCAGCATATATGCCTGAAGAAGAGAGTGTCAGTTGGTTTTTAGTTGATATGTTAAAAGAAGGTGTATCTATAGACCGCACGTGGGATACTTTAGGAATGAGAGGGACTGGTAGTGATGACCTTGTATTAGAAGATGTTTTGATTGATTCAGAATTTCATGTAGAGCACAACGGTAACAAGCAATCATTACCTAAAGCATGGCTGTTACATATACCAGCATGTTATTTAGGGATTGCGCAAGCTGCTTTAAAAGAATCTGTTACATTTGCAAGGAGTTTTCAGCCGAACAGCTTAGATTATCCTATAGCTAAAACACATCATGTTAGACAAAAGTTAGGTGAGATGAATTTATTGTTGATGCGTTCACGCCATCTTTTATTTGATTTAGCAAAAAGATGGGAAGAAGAAGAGCGAAAAGAACTGTTAGTAAATGAAATAGCTATGGTAAAAGTAAATGTTACAAATGATGCTCAACGTGTAGTCGATTTAGCAATGCGAATAGCAGGTGGTAGAGGTCTTTCAAAAACCTTTAACTTTGAACGATACTATCGTGATGTCCGAGCAGGGCTGCACAA
>NZ_AKIF01000149.1 GCF_000269905.1 Alkalibacillus haloalkaliphilus C5 | reverse complement strand
TGATTAAAGTTAAACTTATCTTTAAACATATATATTCGCTAAAAAGATACCAAGTGTTTCTTCATATATATGGTCTAAGTCAGTAATGGGTAATGGGTTTACCCCTTGGCCTAGCTCTAATGTAAAACCAGGCCTTCTAAAGTCTTGAATAAACCAGTCTTTATAACCAGCATGACTGTCTACATATTGAATCGGGCGATACCCACTGACACGACCATACTCTTGGGCTATATCACGAGATATTGAGGGCTCTAACCCTTCATAACCCCAGAAAATGATCTCTCCCTGTGTATGAAGCGCTAATACGCGGTCAAAATCTTTCATTAAAGTTAAATCGTAAATAGCTAACGCTTCTGGCTCAGTTAAAGGACCGTAACCAGGGAAGTCTCGAGGTGCGGGTTGCTTTGGTTTTCTACGCTGCTCAATTTCCCAATTGGCTGGGTATTGGTTGTTTAAGTCTACCCCTCTTATATTAGCTTTCCATTGATCGAAATTCGTACTCTGATTATTAATGTCTAATACTAGTTCACGAAATCGTTCGTTTTCAGGTAGGCCATTGTTTAAAAGGTCGACACCGTCAGGGTTAACCATAGGTACGATACTTAATGTAATTTCGTTAAAATAGTGGTGCATATTATGGCCTCTGATTGGTTCATTAGTTGATAGAGCGTGTAAATAATCATTAATAAACCGCATAATCACATTCGTTGTAATTGACTCGTGAGCGTGGAAAGAACCATTTATATGAATGTGTTGATCACCATTTCCAATAACGACCTCATAAATAGGTCTTCCCATAATTGAATGTCCAATCGTATTTAACGCAAACTGAGGGTATGTGGCTTGAAGAGTGAACAAGTCTTCTTCAAACTGTCTAAATGTATAAAAACGTTCATCATGAATGATTCGATTAAGTCTCATTATAGTCGTCCCCCTTACATCATAATTGTATGATTACGGACTGGTGAATTTGCACATTTTATGAAAAGTCATTATAATGATGGGGAGAATTTCTACATACACGTGGTTATTCTACGAAATAAATGATATCATATCAGTAAACATTATTATTATAGGAGGGATTACCTTGGCATTTATTATTTCATCACCTTGTAAGGACGAGAAAGCTGCAGAGTGTGTAGATGTATGCCCGGTTGACTGTATTGAAGAAGGTAAAGACATGTTCTATATAGATCCAGATATTTGTATCGATTGTGGAGCATGTGAAGCGGTATGCCCAGTAGAGGCTATTTATCATGAGGACGAGCTTCCAGAAGAAGAGAACGCATATATTGAAATAAATAGGAAGTTCTTCCAAGAATAACGAATACGTCAAAAGAGGCTGGATTTAAGTATTCAGCCTCTTTTTTGCAACAATAAAAACGATAAAATAATGCGACCATCATTTATAGAGGGCGTCATTATAAAGTAGGGGAATGGGACATGCTCAATAAGAAGGATGATTATATAGCACAAATTTTTTCTATTACTCGGTGGCTAATACTCGTTGCCATTATTGCTCTATATTTTACATTACCAAGTGGGTTAGTGTTCAATTTAACGATGCTAGAGCTGCTTTACATAACGGGTTTTGGAACTTTATATAGCCTAGCCATCCAAATCGCTTTATGGAAGTTAAATACTTATACGAAAGCTAAATTGCGTTTCGTTCAATTAGGTGTAGTTTTTGACTTCTTTTTCATATCGGCTTTAATTGTTTTAACAGGTGGAGTCGGTAGCTTGTTTATGCCACTATATTTGGTTTGGCTTATGCATGTAGCGTTAGTATGGCACTTTAAAGGAGTGTTGTTAGCTACTTTTTTAGCTATAGGAAGTTACGCAGCTATTGCGTATTATTTTGAGCAATTATTTATAAATTCTTATTTATTATTGTTTGGTGCTCATGCCATTTTCATTAGTTTAATCGGCGTATTTGCTACTTATTATCATCAAGAAAAGAAGCCTCATCGATCGACCATATCAATTATAAAGAAGAAGCGATGAAAGATTATGTGTCAGGGCTTTATAACCATCGTTCTTTTCAAAACACGTTAACGAAACTAGTGGAAAAAGATAAAGAATTTACGCTTGTTAAATTAAATATTGATCACTTCAAACAGTTGAATGACACGTATGGTTATGAAATGGGTGATCGTGTGTTAGCTATTTTAGGAAGTACGTTAGACTTTTGGATTGAACCTCGAGAAGGCTATACTTTCCGATATAATGGCGACGAATTTACGATTATTTTGTTCGGTCAAAAACGAAGTAAAATCGAACAAAACATTGAAAGATGGAATAATTATTTCGCAGAACATGTCCAAATGATTGACGACTTAAGTGATGAGTACGTCACATTAAGTTATGGCATTGCCTCATTGAAGGAATCTGACGATCGAGATGAGTTATTAAGACGTGTTGACCGTTGTCTACATCAGGCAAAGGCATCGGGAAGAAACAGAGCCGTTTTTGATGAAACATTTAAACAAGCAATTAAAAGCTAGGGGAATAGTAGATGACAACGATTGTTAAACAGGATTTTAACTTTGATTTAATTTATAAAGAAATACAACAGCTTGGTTTGGAAAGTGAAAAGAAAAAGTTAATCGATCTTTATAAAAAGTGGTCAGAAAAGTCATCAATTATTGGCTTCACAGGCCACTTTTCTGCTGGGAAATCAACTATGATTAATGCTCTTGTTGGAGAGGATTTATTACCTTCTAGTCCGATCCCGACAAGTGCCAACATAGTAGAGATTAAAAATGGTCCAATTCAAGTTACTTACCATTTTAATGATCAGCAGTTTGCTAATGATTCAGAAATTAATATTAACCAAATTCAACAGCTGTCTCGGAATGGTCAAGAAGTTGCTTCGATAACGATCCAAAAACCATTACCGGCTATTGAAAATACAGTTTTAATGGATACACCGGGAATTGATTCTGCTGATGATGAAGAGTTTGACCGTACATTATCTCGTGTTCATCTGATTGACTATTTTATTTATGTTGTAGACTATAACCACGTTCAGTCAGAGGTTAATTTTCAATTTTTACAACAGCTTGAAAAGAAATCGATCCCTTATATTATTGTTGTTAACCAAGTCGATAAGCATAATGAAGACGAAATAACGATGGATGAGTATAAGCGTGCGTTAGAAGAAAGTTGTGAGAACTGGAACTTATCACCTCAATTAACTTTGTTTACTTCATTAATGGACGATCAACATCCACATAATCAGTTGAATGAATTACAGAAGCATCTACAAACAATTATTGATCGTAAAGAAGAAATAGTTGAAGAACGTGTTAAAACGGAACTTAAAAGTTTAATTGAAATACTAGCCGAAAAGAAGTATGGCAGTTATACGGAGCATACTTCAAAAGAAGAACTAAAACGAATAGAGGAAGAGTATCAAAAAATTAAAGATCGTTTAGAAGTATTAAATAAAGACAACCAACAATTTAACGCTGCTTACATGAAGTCAGTTAGTAAAATTGTTGACGAGGCGTATTTAATGACCTTCGAAATGCGTGAGCTTGCTAAAGAATACTTAGACTCTGTACAGCCAAAGTTCAAAGTTGGCGGGTTATTTTCTAAAAAGAAAACTTTAGAAGAGAAAGAGCGTCGCCTTGAACAATTTTTAACGGACTTAAATGAGCGTGTGAAATCCCAAGTCAATTGGCATGTGAGAGAGTTTTTAGTATCTATTTTAGATGAGCACGGTGTTCAAGACCACGATTTAAAACAACAATTACAGCAGTTTGAGTTCGTCGTAACTGAACAATTGTTACTTGAAAATGTAAACCCATCAGCTGAAGTAAATGGGGATTACGTATTATTATTTACAAAGTCACTACAAAAATCAATTTCAAACGGAGTCAAGCACCAGTTAACGAGTGATTTAAACAACATTTATCAATCGTTACAACCGTTAATCGAACAACAATTGCCTCCATTGAAGGAGCATTTAAACGACTTAGAAGACCAATTAGATCAGTCTCAGCGATCTCACGAAAGCTCTATAGAAATGAAACAGTTTGAATCGTCAATGAAAGGCAATTTATTAAGAGAGGGTCCAACTGATGGACAAGTAGAGGAAGCTTTACAGACGAAAGTTGACCAACGCCATGAAGTAAACGTGGATGAAATGTTGACTAAAGTTTATGAAGTAGAAGAGGAACGTCAAGATGAAGAAGGTGTAAGCTCAAGCTATACGTTGTCTGTCAGAGAGACGACTGATCGAGCTAAAGAAATATTAGCAGAAACCTTAGATGTCCCAATTCTTGATCAATATAGAGTTCAAGTCGAACAAAAGCAACAACAAATAGAAAATATGACCTATACGGTTGCTCTCTTTGGAGCGTTCAGTGCAGGAAAGTCTTCATTTGCAAATGCTTGGATTGGTGCTAACGTATTACCTGTTTCACCCAATCCAACAACGGCAACCATTAATAAGATCGCTCCGATCAATGAGCAGTTCAATCATGAAGATGTCGTTGTTACATTTAAGACCGAACAAGCGATTGTTGACCAAGTTAACCAAATTTTAGCGCCGTATACGGATGAACCATTTCGTTCATTAACGGCTTTAAGTAAGTTTATTAATAAAAACAATAAGAAGCTAACGGAGCAACTTTCAAAAACGGATGCTTCATTTATCGAAGCATTCAGTTCTGGTTTAGAAGAGTGTGAGCCATTATTAGGTGAAAAAAATCATGTTGACTTGCACCATTTCAGACAGTATGTAACAGTTGAAAGACTGTCGTGTTTCGTTGATGAAATCGTTATTTATTACGATTGTGAATTAACTCGTTCTGGTGTCACATTAGTTGATACACCAGGGGCAGACTCAATTCATGCGAGACATACGAATGTATCAATGCATTACGTGAAACATTCAGACGTTTTAGTTTATGTCAACTATTACAACCATGCTTTTGCAAGAGCTGACCGTGAATTTTTGAAACAGTTAGGCCGTGTTAAAGGCGCATTTACAATGGATAAGATGTTCTTCGTGTTAAATGCTGCTGACCTAGCTCAAAATGACAATGAATTACAAATGGTCATTTCTTATTTACAAGATCAATTACAACAATATGGAATCCAACATCCACAAACGTATCCTATATCTAGTAAGCAGTTAATTGAACAACCAGATCTTAAACAAAGTGATGAAGATGCCATTGTGTTTTTTAATCGATTTAATCACTTTATCGAACATGATGCTAAGGTTATGATTGCTCATAACTTACAAGCAGAAATTGATACGTTAACGTCTTTTGTTGAGAAAACAGTTTATGAAATCGATCAAAACCAAGAAGAACAAGATCGTTTAATTGCTCAATATAAAGACGACTTAGCGCGACTTCGTGAGCGGTTGAATTCCATTGAACCAACGATATACGTACAGCACATTTACCAACAAGTTGATGAACTGATTCATTACGTTCGTGAACGTACGAATATCCAATTAATCGACTTAATGAAAGATACAATTAATCCAGCTACAATTACTCAAAATGGTCGTAAGGGTCAAGAAGAACTTAGGACAGCTATCAAACAATTATTTATTGAAGTTCAGCAGAAGATAAACAAAGAATTTCATTCAACTAATATTTTGTTAGACTATCATTTTAATTCAGCTGCGAATACGTTCATTCAAGATATTAATAAGGATGTCGGAGAAGATAGTGAGTTTGATCAACTATATTTTGAAGAACAAGTGATTGACCAAGTAGAAATGCCTGAGTTAGTTAATTTGAGTGATGAAATCAGTCTTAAAGAACTCGTTTCAATCTATAAGAATAAAAAAGATTTCTTTGAACAAAATCGAATTAAAGAGTTGTTTAGTCAACTAGAACAACAAATTGATCGATATTTAGGCGAAGTTGTACAACAGTTCGAACAAGTCTTTAAATCACATTACAATAAGCAGTTCAAGTCATATCAACAACATCAAATTGAAGTTTACCTTAGCCATGTTGAGTCGATGATTGCATCTAAACAATCAATCTATCAAGATGAATCGCAAAAAGCTAAACTTAAACAAGTAAGACAAACATTATCGAACATTTAAGCTCCACTATTTTCAATTTAATTCGACAATTCTAACAAATTATTTTATGATAAGTATAAATGCTAGTGATATAAAGAGCTAGCACCATAAAAGGAATGTTTATAGGGGGAGACGATGACCACTAACCGTAACGTAAAAGCAGAAGATCTCTTTAATATTAGTTCAGTATCTGATCCGAGGTATTCACCGGATTACTCAGAAGCTTTATTTATAAAAACTGAACTTAACGAGAAAGAAAACAAATACGTATCAAACTTATTTCACATTGACGTGCAGACGAACGAAGTAAACCAATGGACGTTTGGAGAAGGTAAAGTATCTAATCCCCGTTGGTCACCAGATGGAAGTTCGATTATATTCTTATCTAATCGAGATGATAAAAATCAGCTTTACAAGATCGCACGCTTTGGCGGCGAAGCACAGAAGCTAACAGATGAAGAAGCTGGTGTTAACCGAGCAGAGTTTTCTCCTGATGGTAAACGCGTTATGCTTCAAACGTCTATTAAGAAAGATGAATTAAACAAACATGATGACGATGAAGAGAAAAAAGACGATGATTTACCTAAGCCAACTGTTATTAATCGAATGAAATATAAAGCAGATGGTGCAGGAGTGATTGAGGAAAAGTATCAAGTCATTAAACTGTTTAACTTTGAGAATGAAGAGGTCGAGGCAATTAAACAAGGCGAACAAAACTTCATTTTCCAGACGTGGTTAAATGATTCACAAATCATCTATTCAACTGATGATTCAAACGATCAAGACTTTAACTTTAATCATGAATCATACATTTACAATTTAAAGTCTAAAACAGATTTAAAACTGTTTACTGAAGAAGGATATGCATCAGGTTTTACAGTGTCCCCAAATGGTGAACACCTTCTGTTTGCTCATATGGGACGAACATATGAAAATGCAACACATGCTGAATTGTATGCTTATCACATATCCTCTGGTGTAACAGCTTGTCTAACAGAAGGATTTGATGCACCAGTTGGTGACTTTATCGTTGCAGATATACAACA
>NZ_AKIF01000148.1 GCF_000269905.1 Alkalibacillus haloalkaliphilus C5 | reverse complement strand
CAACAAAAACAATGACATACATTTCAATTAATCCAAATATTGATCCTAACAAATTATTGATACTACTTAAAATTGGAATATTAGCGACGAAATCTAACATGTTTGCTAATACTTGCATTAAGATTTTCACAATAATAAAGATAATAATAAATGCAACACCGTTATAAAAAGCGTCAACTAGTCCGCTTCCACTGATTATCGTTCCCCAAAAGTGGTCATCAGCTGTATTTGGATTTGGAATCCAAAGCTCAAGCAAACCTGCTAAGTCTTCATAATATAAACGTGCTACAATAAAAGCAACAACAAATCCAGCTAAATGCATTAACTGTAAAATAAAGCCTCGTTTTAAACCGATTAAAAAACCTAAAATTAGTAGAATGAGTAGTATTATATCAAGCATAACTATTTTCGATCCTCTTTCCTCTCTTTTTGTACAAGTGCATCATAATCTTGTTTTAATTTTAAATAATCGTTCATCGTGTTCAATGCTGTTAAAACAGCTAATTGTGTCGTATCAAATGAAGGCTTTGAGTATTGTATTTCATCCATTTTTTGATCAACAAGACTCGCTACCATTTTTATCTGTTCTGGAGATTCTTCACCAACAACTGTATATTTTCGTTTATGTACTTCTACAGTAACTTTATTTTTTTCAGAATCAGACATCAAGTGGTCCTCCTCAACGTTATTCTAAACCATATAGTAACACGTTTTTATCAATTTAGGGAAGTAATCGGGCAACGTGCGAACCTTTATTTCTAATGATATACTAAATAATAGTTCGATTCCAAAGGAGATTTTTATGGGACAAACAGTTATAAAAGTCGATCAACAAACGTTAGGTCGTATCGAAAAACATTATGCCAATAACAAATTAAATAAACAACCACCGCACACAGAATTTATCGCTAAACAAAACGGCTGTACAATAACTGCCTATACCTCTGGGAAAATTATGTTTCAAGGCGCAACTCATGCAGAGGAAGCATCACGCTGGGATGTTAACCCAGAAACCCAAAAGAAACAACATACCATTTCAAGTGCTTCTAAAGAAGTGTTATCGCTTGATCATATCGGTTCAGATGAAGCTGGCACTGGTGATTATTTTGGACCGATTACAGTTGGTGCGGTTTATGCAACTGAAAAGCAACAAGCTTTACTACGTGAGTTAGGTGTTAAAGACTCCAAAAGTATGAACGACAAAACGATCACATCAATTGTTAAAGACATTTTAAAAACAGATATCGTTTATAGTACTGTAACACTTCATAACGAAAGGTATAATCAGCTCAAGCAAAAGAATTGGTCTCAAGTTCGAATGAAAGCTTGGATGCACCACCATGCTATTCAACATGTAATCAATAAACTAGATTCCACTAAACCTAGTGGTATTGTCATTGACCAATTTTGTGAACCGGGTGTTTATTATAATAAGATTAAAGCTTCTAATGACACTCCGCATTCTAACATTACATTTCTAACGAAAGCTGAAAGTCAGTCTACGTGTGTTGCAGCTGCTTCCATGCTCGCTCGCTACCGATTCGTACAAGAAATGGACAAGTTATCAAAAAAAGTTGGGTTTGAGCTGCAAAAAGGGGCTTCTAACAAAGTCGACCAACAAATAAAACGTATTATACAAACGAAAGGTGAGCCTTTTTTAGATCAAATTGGCAAGGTCCATTTCGGTAATACTCAAAAAGCTAAAAAAATGCAGTCGTAATCGTCTAATAACGTTACGACTGCATTTTTAGATTTAGAACCATTAACCTCTTAAAACAGCATTATACTCAGATTTTAAATGATTAACGATTAATTTTCTTGCCTCATCAATTTCTTCATCTTTTAACGTTCGTTCATTGTTTTGGAAAATAAGGTTAAAAGCAATCGATTTCTTACCTTCTTCCATATGTTCACCTTCATACACATCAAACACTTTGACAGAATGAAGATGTGGCTGACCTTGTGTCATAATTGCCTGCTCTAATTGAGCTGCAGGCACATCTTGAGTTACTACAAAAGCTAAGTCTTGCGCTATAGCAGGATACTTTGTAATAGGTGTATAGCCTTCTTTAGTATTTGAGCTTTCTAAAATTGCTTCAAGATTTAAATCAAACACGTAAGTCTCTTGTAAATCATGTTCTTTTTGCACTGTAGGGTGTACTTGGCCAATATAACCAATAACATCACCGTTTAATTTCACAACAGCTGTACGTCCAGGGTGTAATTCTTCTAGTTGGCCACGCTCAAATTGTACACCTTCAACCGCCAAGTATTCTAACAACCCTTCAACGATCCCTTTTAGAGCGAAGAAATCAACAGGCTTTTTCACACCTTGCCATGGATGATTTTCCCATAAGCCTGTAACAGCAGCTGACACTCTAGTTCGTTCCTCTGGCTGCGTACCTTGACCATAGATTTGAGTATAAACAGACCCTAACTCATAAAGCCCAACATTATATTGGTTACGAGCGACGTTGTACTGTAAACTAGCTAATAGTTCTGGAATCGCACTTAACCTTAAATGACTATGAAGATCACTCATTGGCATAGCTAATTGAACAGGTGTAACATTTAAACTTGCTACATCAGGGCTCATAAATCGTTCTGCATTTCGTTCAGTCGTTAATGAGTAAGTCACCGCTTCATAAAGTCCTGTTGATTGTAAATATTGATGGACTTGACGTAATAATTTCTGGTGTTGTGTTAAGCCACCTTGTCTCATCTCGCCTGTAGGTAACGTATACGGAATATTGTCATAACCATATAAACGCGCAACCTCTTCAATCATATCTTCTTTAATTTTAATATCTTGTCGACGCGGTGGTGCTGTAACTGTTATAGTCTCACCATCTACTTCATAGTCAAATTGTAGACGATCAATAATACGCTTCATTTCATCTAATGAAATCTCTGCACCAATTCGTTGTTCCATTTCTGATTGGTTGAACGACACTTGATCGTGCGTCCATTCTGTTGAACCTTCCTCGACGATCGCACCTAACACTTTGCCGCGACCAAGTTCAGCTAACAATTGTGCTGCACGACTTGCCGCTTCTTTAACGCGGGTAATGTCTAAACCTTTTTCAAAACGAACACTCGCTTCACTGCGAATGCCGTGTTCTTTAGAGCTTTGCCTAATTGATTGTGGATCAAAATAAGCCGCTTCAAGTAAAACTGTCGTTGTATCTTCTTGAACCTCTGAATCCTCACCACCCATTACACCAGCAATGGCATGTGCTTCTTCTCCATTAGTAATAACAAGGTGATGACTTGATAAAGTGCGCTCTTCACCGTCTAATGTTTTAATGGTTTCGCCTTCTTTAGCTAAACGCGTAACGACTTTTTGCGATCCAAAACGGTCATAATCAAATGCGTGTAGAGGTTGGCCATATTCTAATAAAACATAGTTCGTCACATCGACGACATTGTTAATTGGACGAATACCTGAACTGATAAGTCGATTTTGTAACCATAATGGAGATGGTTTCACCTCAAGGTCTTTAATAACCCAAGCTCCGTAATATGGGTTAGCTTGTTCGTCTTCAATCTCAACATCAATGTAATCACTTGATTGTTCTTGATCTTCTTTAACATTGACTTCAGGTAATTTAACGTCTTGATTGTACATCGCCGCTACTTCATAAGCCATTCCAATTAACTTAAACAATCTGAACGGTTTGGCGTTAAGTCAAATTCAATAATTGAGTCATTTAAGTTAAGTAGAGGAGCAGCAAGCTGACCTGCTTCAACATCATCTTGAATGACGTAAATCCCGTCTTTGAACTCATCATCGATATACTTTTCATCAACACCTAACTCTTGAAGAGAACAAATCATACCTTCTGATGTTTCACCACGTAATTTTGCTTTTTTAATTTTAAAATCACCTGGTAAAACAGCACCTGGTTTAGCTACGATGACGTATTGCCCCTCTGCGACGTTAGTAGCACCACAAACGATTTGCGCCGTTTCACCATGACCAACATCGACTTGACACAAATTTAATTTATCAGCATTAGGGTGTTGTTCGCACTGCTTAACATATCCTACAACTAAATGTTCACTTTCAATTGTCGGTGGAAACACTTGCTCAACTTCCACACCTGTTTTCGTAATATCTTCAGCAAGTTGATTAATTGATACATGATCAATATCAACATATTGTTTTAACCAATTCGTCGAAACAAACATCTCAATTTTCCTCCTTTATACACGATGGAATTGTTTTAAGAAGCGCACATCATTTGTATAGAAATGACGAATATCTTCAATACCGTACTTCAACATAGCAATTCGCTCTGGTCCCATACCGAATGCGAAACCTGAATACTTTTCTGGATCGAAGCCAGCCATCTCTAACACATTTGGATGAACTAATCCTGCACCTAAAATTTCAATCCAACCTGTCTTCTTACAAACTGAACAACCTTTACCTGAGCACACTTTACAAGAAATGTCCATCTCCACAGATGGCTCTGTAAACGGGAAGAAGCTAGGACGTAAGCGAATTTCACGTTCTTCACCAAATAAATGTTTTGCTAAGGTATTTAAAGTTCCTTTTAAGTCACTCATACGAACATTTTCGTCAACATACAGCCCTTCAATTTGTGTAAATTGGTGCGAGTGTGTCGCATCATCTGTATCGCGTCGATAAACTTTACCAGGACAAATAATCTTAACAGGTCCTTTACCTTCATGTTTATTCATCGTTCTTGCTTGAACTGGTGATGTATGTGTACGCATAAGTAGTTCTTCTGTAATATAAAAAGAATCTTGCATGTCACGTGCTGGGTGACCTTTTGGTAAGTTTAGTGCTTCAAAGTTGTAATAATCTGTTTCAACTTCTGGGCCTTCTGCAACTTGATAACCCATACTCGCAAATAGATCTTCAATGTCACGGATTACATTCATTAACAAATGTGAGCCGCCAACTTGTGTTGGTTTACCAGGTAGAGTGACATCAACCGTTTCTTCTTGAAGCTGTTTCTCAATCGCTTCTTCTTCAAGCATTGATTTTTTCTCCTCAATCGCTTCAGTAATGACGTCTCTTACTTCATTAGCTAGTTGGCCAATGACAGGGCGTTCTTCTTTCGATAATTTCCCCATCCCTTTAAGTACTTCTGTGATTTGACCTTTTTTACCTAAATACTGTACTCTTATGTCTTGTAAAGCTTGTTGATCAGTAACTGTTTTCACTTGGTTCAATGCTTCATCTTTCAACGTTTGTAAACGTTCTTTCATCTTAATATCCTCCTTTACTTTGAACGAACTCAATTAATAACATAAAAAACTCGCCCCCTATAGAAGGGACGAGTTATTACCGTGTTACCACCCTAGTTGGTATATAAAAATACATACCCACTCATTTTTTGTTAACGAGGGATTTCCCCGGGACACCTTTACTGATCTATTCAGGTCTAAGTGCCAACTCCTGAGTGAAATTCATCATACCGTACGAATTGGAAAGCTTTCAGTCAACGACTTTCCATCCCTTTATATCGTATAAACCGGATGACTACTTTGCTCATTCTTTGCTTTTAATATTCACTTCATCTAATCATGTATTATAGATAACTTTAACATAATTATCAAGTAGCTTGTGAAAAATGATACAAAACGATGCTTGTTGCTACACCGACATTTAACGATTCACTCTCATGTTCGATCGGAATATAAACTGTTTCGTTAGCGTCGTTGATCAGTGCAGAATCAACACCTTCACCTTCATTACCAACAATTATAGCATAGGCTCTATTGGGCTTAGCATCTTGTAATGGCTTCGCTTGATTATCAAGGGCAGTTGCATAAATGTTAATATTATGCGTATGACAGTGCGCCACCCACTGTGACAGGTCACCACCATTTATGACAGGAATATGAAATAAAGCACCTTGAGTTGCCCGAACGACTTTATCGTTATACAAATCAACAGAACCTTCCCCTAATATAACAGCTTCAACATTAAAAGCTAATGCACTTCGAATGATTGTTCCGACATTACCAGGGTCTTGCACAGCATCGACAAACAAAAGCTTTTGTCCCAGCTCTTGTTCATCATGTCTTTGTTGTTTTACTACTGCTAAAACCCCTTGTTGGGACTCTGTTTGAGCAATTTCATTAAGTACAGGTTTTGTCACAAACGTTAAGTTATAAGAATCCCAGCTTTCAGGGTAATCAACCCCGTCTAACACAATCAACTCATCGATGCACCAATCACTTTTAATCGCTTCTTCTATGAGGTGCCAACCTTCAATTAAAAATAACTCTTCATGATCACGACTCTTTTTTTTATGTAGTTTTTTCCAATTTTTGACGCGTTTATTCTGCTTAGATTCAATTAACATTATATAAACTCCTTTTATTCGTATATATATCATACATACTACATATAAGTTTGGTCAAACTAAAGGTAAATGCGAGAATAGAGGTGTTCATATGGACTTAAATTTAAGAAAAGCTATTCGAAATAATGTCGCTGGCCATAATGAAGAACAATTAGAAGCGACGATCACTGAAGCAATTCAAAGTGGTGAAGAGAAAATGTTGCCTGGGTTAGGTGTGTTATTTGAGATGTACTGGCAACAAGCTTCTGAAGATGAAAAAGAAGGCATATTAAATAAGTTAGAAGAAGAAGTTGGGAAGCTGTAGCTTGAAACTTAGTTTCTACAAGACGATTTTAAGTCAAATGTTGGGTTGTTATTTTGTTTTGGGTATAAAACAAAGATCGCAAATATGTAACTAGCATGCTTTCTTGTTTTCCTGGTTAAAGCACAGAGTTGGTATCAGGTGAGGAGCGAAGGTGGCGACTCCAGGTCGGCTAAAAGCGGTCACGTCCTGCGCCTGCGGTTACTCGGCGCAAATTAAAGCGCTGAAGCTTTTGAAATCTACATTTGTGACCAACGCCGACATTAGACCCTCCGGGTTGGTCACGGGAACAGCACGAGTCTCGAGACCCCAGAGGTGCACAGGATGTGGGTCACTTCGGCGTTCGGTCAGGACGTCCGGTACTTAGCCGAAGTTCCTTTGTCCGCCGAGTGATGCACCTGCGTCTTCAAGCAATGCTTCGAAGTAGGCTTCCTCGGTGCAAGTTTCACAGATGCAGTTTCGATGAAGTTGCCTGGCTCGAGCCGTGCG
>NZ_AKIF01000147.1 GCF_000269905.1 Alkalibacillus haloalkaliphilus C5 | reverse complement strand
TAACTTGTCAAAATATGTTCCCTCCCTCTTTTTACTATTCTCGCTCCAAACTTCACTCTCCT
This sequence comes from Alkalibacillus haloalkaliphilus C5, assembly GCF_000269905.1. Taxonomy (GTDB): domain Bacteria; phylum Bacillota; class Bacilli; order Bacillales; family Alkalibacillaceae; genus Alkalibacillus; species Alkalibacillus haloalkaliphilus_A. The sequence goes on along the minus strand of NZ_AKIF01000147.1, from coordinate 7,112 downwards.
TCTACAATCCCATAAATATAAAAAAAGATGCCAAACTTTTACAGTTCAGCATCTCTTATTACAACCCATGATGAATCCACCGAAATTCTGGTACAAGCTCTGATACCGTCACAAACTCGACCTCACCGTCCACTTCCTCAATCCATTGTTTTAACGCTGCCGCCGTTTCTTTTCCTGGCCTTCCAACGTGACCGATGTGGCAACACATTCTTCGTTTTCTTCAAGCCGCTGTTTAATCGCATGGCATTGTGAACGAATGTGTCCGATATTCGCCACATCGTCTAAAAAGATATAGTTCTCAACAATGGCACACCTAACCCTTCAGCGACGTCTGGCGCGACACTAAAATAATTCGACTTACTATCAACATACATCATTCCTCGCTCTTGCACAGCACTTAACACTTGCTGCATGACGCGTTCATCTTCAGTCACTACCGAGTCCATATGATTGTTAATACCAACTGCATACGGCACATCATCAATCGCGTCTTGCACTCGCTCTTTGATCTCATCGTCTCCCATTTGTGTCGTGATCGCACCTTCGCCCAATTGCCTTGACGTCCCAGGCCGCCCTTCCATCGACAGATGAACAATCACTTCATGGCCATTTTCATATGCCATCGTTGTCTCTTGCGTATATGGTCCAAACGGCATGACAGCGACAGTTAAAGGAATGTCTAAGCTTAGAATCTCCTCAGCCCCCGTCCCTTCAGCTTCATCACCAGTTATTTCAATTATCCATATGTAAAACACCATTAACATCACACATAAGACAACAACACGCTTCACAACGTCACGTCCCTCACTTTATTGTTATCTTATTATTTCCTTTAGTAAAAAAGCTTATACGGCATGGCGGTACTACCTGATGTAAAACTGAGTTAAACTTTTATGTATACAAAACCAAAGCAGAAAACATGAACCACCTTCTTCTACCATAATATAAGATAAGACAAGATGAATACCATAATAGAAATATAATTCATCAACACCTGATATTTTGGCCGAAAGTAATAAGTTAAAAAGCTTAGAATAATAAAAATCAATAATACAAACAGGCTATATATAAAAATTCTTAATGGAACAAGGGCAAAACCATTACAAAGCACTAACCATAGAAAAACTAATAATATACGCAAAAGAAAAAGGTCTTCCCTTTGCTCTTGTTCGATTCTCCATATACCAAATACCAATCAAAAATAAAGTATAAATATAAAATCAACCATTAATTTCCCACCTCAAAAAAAACCACAAATAACTTACGATTATAACGACAATCGCACTAAACATATAAACAAACTGCAAAGCCATCGAAAAAGTAACTGATTGTGCACGAAATTAATAAATATAATTAATAATAAGAACCCTAAAAACCTATTAATCGTAACCCAATATGTATATTTTCAATCCATAACAAACCAACTGTAAGTGCTGAAATAGTTATGCCAATATAGCCTATAAATACGAAAAAGTATTGTCCATTTCGACTCACTTGCAAATTAAACACCACCTTTACTCCTTAATATACTAGACTAGAAACTTGTCGCCAATTACATTCAAAAATTTTCCAAAAAGTTTTTCATAAAGTACAAAATATTATTAAAATAATATACAAATCTGTTAGAATAGATTTAATTCACTGGATAAAGGTGGCAATTATGATGATTATTGAACTAACACGCTTTCGAGTAAAAGAAGGAAAAGAACACCGCGTCGATGAATGGCTGGAATTTCTAAATGAGTATATGGAAGATGTATTACTGACATTAGAAGATGAAAAGATGTACGTCGAAAATATATTCCGCGAAACAGTCGATAGCGTCGACTATTTATACTGGTATTCTATTGAAGGTGAAGGCGGTCAAGATGTTGAGAACTCAGAACATTGGGTTGATCAGAAACATTTAAAGTATTGGAAAGAGTGTATCGATGAAAGTTATGAACCCGTTGATCTAGTCTTAGAAGTGACAATGATCCCAAAACGCATTCGTGAGAACTTATTTTAAGGGAGTGTTAACATGGATACAAAACAACTCGATATGTTATTCATCATCGCTATATCCATTAGCGTCCCGTTATGTATTTTAATTCCGATATTAGATATTATCTTTAGTCTGCCCCCAGTTGTATTATATACGTTATTGCCATTTGGCATCATTCTTGCATTAATTGCCGTTGTTGCATCTGTCCTAAGAATACGCTAATAAAAAACGTACCGAGCTCAACTCGATACGTTCTTTTATTGCTTCTTCAATTCTTTAAACATAAGTATTGCACGCTTTCCATAAATAAACGCAAGCGCACCAAGCACAATAACGAAAATCGCAGCAAACGCGATCAATAAGTAACTTAAATATTGAGGGACACTCACCGCTACAGCTGCTACAATTAAAGCACCGATAAGTAAGTACGTTAACATACGTGGTAGCATAATTTGTACCTCCAACTTCTCAAAAAGTATTGACATTCTTATTATAAGCTATTATATTATTAGTTGTCGATAATTTAAATATGACACTTTCATAACACGACTCCGTAGCTCAGCTGGGAGAGCGCCACCTTGACAGGGTGGAGGTCGGTGGTTCGAGCCCACTCGGAGTCATAGGGTGCCAAACCCCACTAGACCCCCTCGCCGTAACGGCCCGGGGGTCTTTTTATATGATAAAGATTTTACCAAGTTTGAACTGTGAAGATAAGTGGATGGTGACAGATTGGGGTCACAATGATTACACAACATTAAAATTTATGTATATTATGAATTACTTAATATGATCCTTCTTCCATTTATAAGGTTTATTAGACCAATTTAAAAATAGAATAATCCAAAACATTATAAAAGATACCCCTGCATTATCAACCCACTGAACCTCATTATTAAAGATAAACTGCCATACAATTGCTACCACAAAAAATATTAACGGTAACCTAATACTTTCTTTAAACAAATTAACACCAGCTTTCATTCTCTTCTCCTATTAAATCAGTTTTATTATTCAAACGCCATAAACCATTTATGCTGGCCATTAGTTGAAAACAAGTTATTCTACCCCAACGATTAAGCTTACAAATGCTAATACAACTGACAAACATAACACAATAAATAAAACCCTGTACAACTTCTTTCTTTTTGGATTTTCATCAATAAGTATTAAATTACTTATTGAAAAAAAACAGTGTTAAAGTTAATAAGAACGGCAAAATAGACTCTCTACCAGTAAACCCTGCCCAAATGACTAAACTCGTCAATAAAATTGTTAAGACTAACAATGATACCTTAATATAAGATTTCACATTCTTATATTGGAGAGTATTTTCCATGTACTACTCCTCCCTTAATTTGCATAATTCTGAATAACGCTTTTACATGTAACCTACTAACGTCAGTTGAACGTTACAAATTAAAATCGTTATTAGACCCTTGCCTTTAATAATTGAAAATGGTCTTATAATATCTAATTGATTTTCATTATATGTATGACTCGTAAATTGTTAGTTTCTCATCTTTAAGTTTTAAAATGATATAATCAAAACGGTCACCTTGAAGAAATAAATAACTCGCATCATCATCTATCTTCTTTAGTAAATCTTGAACCCTATTAGGAAAGTATCTTATTTCTAAGTCTTCACCACTATTCCAATCATTTGATAAAGCTTTAATTTGCTTAATGTCTGTGGCTTCGTAGTAATGTAATTCGGTAATAGCATCTCCATCACCATGAAAACCACCTCTGGTATCATATAATGTTTCTTCGCTATCAGGGATTGGTAATACTAAATTCCAATTCGATTCAATAGTTTCTATATAAGTTGGATATAAACTTGGAAATAACCATTTGGGAAACGCCATTATATATCCTACAATTAAAACGAAACCGACAATAATTGTTATAAATATAACTTTTCGTTTTTGCTTCATAGCATCTTTCCCCCAAAAGTAACCGGTTAATCTTAGCATGAAAAACACAACTATTTTTGAAGATTACTGCTCCGATTTAATCACTTAAATAACGATCAATTTTCTTGTAGATGCACAAAAACACTATTTATCTTCTTTATAACTTTCATCAAAAGATTCTTCTGTAATTTTATCTATATACCTTTGTTTGCCAAAGTTACGCAAACCATCTCCAATGAAATAACCTGCTATGCAATTCCAACAGCCAATACTACAAAATCTAAGTTTAGTTCCATATAATCATCCCCTTTATTCCTTACTATTAACTAATATCAAAACACTCTTCACAAATAAACTCGCCTTCATTGTTTAAGTATGCCTTTATTTCAGTCATGCCTCTTCTGTCTGGATATCGCATCTTCACATAAACAATATCATTTCTTTCAATCTCTTTATGACAAGACGTACATTTTGGTTGATCCCTAAACATTTCAATACACCTCCAATCAAATACTATTCAAAAAAGTTACTCGCTTTTTTCTTTCGGTCTAAATAATAACTCCACTATGCTAAGTATCGTACCTATTATCAAAATAGTAATGATTAAATATCCACTTATATCTACCATATTAAATAAAATGAAAGGTGAAATTGAGATTATAATTGCTGTAAGCCACAACAGTATTTTAATAATGAACACCTCTATTTAACCATTAGAATTGTTTAACACTATTTGCTATCAATTTCTTTAATAAAGGCGGCTCTGTTAAAGTTCAGTGTCGATAATTATAGAAAAAAGCGGAACTTCCTTAAGGCAATAAGTTCCGTTGGTTTTATTGTCTTCTTCAACTAACGCTCATTTACTATTTCTATAACTTTCTTTACCCTTTTAGCTATCAGACCAACTAATAGAACAGTAACAATATATGCCCAGTTTTGCGACAAACTTATTATTAACCCAACTACTACTAAACTACTAACCAAAACAATCCAAAATTTTAGTGAATACAAAATCCCTCCCCCTTTGTAATTTTCCATTGTGTTTGCTGAGCATAACTCTTCATTTATAAGACATCACTAGTATACTTTTCCGGTAACAACTCCATGCGTTACACTTCACTAATTCCCCGTTGTACATGATGATTACGTCCGTATCTTTTCCATAATCACTAATGAGTTCACGACACATACCACAAGGTGAAACAACCCAACATTGTTCTATATCTTCGTGGGGATGAGGGTGAGCGACAGCTACAATAGTCTCAAATTCATGTTCCCCTTCAGATATAGATTTACCTATAGCCATTGCCTCACCACAGACGGCGATTCTTCCAACGTTGGCTTCTACATGAACCGCTGAAAAGATCCTTCCTGACTTTGACCTCACTGCTGCACCAATATGATGTCGACCGTACCTATAATTATGTTCAATTACTTTTTCAGCTTCTTTAACTAATTCATAATCTTCATTTTCTAATGATCTTACGTTAAGCATTACTTTTCCTCCTAATTATTAGCACTACTTGTCTGCAATTTGTTTAGTAAAAGAACACAAGTCATGCTGATGTTGAAAGCCTGCTTTCTTATATAAGTTAATTGCACTAGCATTGGTAGAGTTGACACAAAGTGTGATAGATTGAATGCTCTCGTATGTAAACAACCATTTTAAAGCTCCCGTCAGCAATTCCTTGCCAACACCACGGCCTTTCTCAGATTCCTTAACAGCAAAAAATTCAATACTCCCATCACCAAATTCAGGCTCGGCTTCGACATAAATATACCCAATGAGAGCACCGTCGTTAGTCTTTATAAAAACTTTCTTATCTTCATCTAAGCGTTCTATAATTTGTTGACCACTATAGTAAGCACCAGGAAATGCTTCGTCATGAAGTTGTTTCATATCGTCGTAGTACGCGGGGGTCATTTCATCAATAGAATCACTCTTCAGTTCATGTCGATCATTACGTTCAAAAGTTAATATTGATTCATCACTATATTTTTCAAATGAAACATCTTTGGCAAACTGGCATGCTCGTTCATTTTTCAAATTCGGAAACATTTCTAATGATTCTATTTCACTTGTAAGCAAATCTGTCATCTCATTCCACATGTCAAAAACGATATCCCACTTACTCGGAACTATGAATGGCCCCCATATTTCGGCATTACTATTTTCAAAATCTGCGTCAAACCCTAATACACCTACTAATTCATTACCTTCATACGCTACAATGAAGCTATCCGTATAATTAATATCATCCATATCATTTTTCATACAATGTGCAATTTCGTCTTGTTCTTTCCCACAAAAGCCAATATGTGATTCTTCATCATGATTAAGCTCTGCGATAAAACGAGATACTTTACCAAGTTCCTCTTGTTCAATTACTTTTATATCTAACATAAACTCCACTCTTTCTTAAATTAATACCATTATTGTTGAACTCTTAATAACTACTTTTTAGTTCAATAACTTCCACATCAATTTTAACATAATATTCCAACAATTTGAGGAAAAAATAAAAAAGACGTTCCCGTAAGATCGCCTTTTTAAAATCTTGCCTTCGTTAGCTAATATCTACTTCTTAAGTTTAACTGTTTCCCTGACTCAACAAACTTTATTCCGTTAACACGAGAGTGATTTCTGTTATGATTGCGTCTGTTTAGATTAATAACATTTTAACTAATTATTCTACTTTAACCTCTACAAACTCTCCGTCATGATTAGCGTAAATACATTGTTTCACAAAGTTAGCACAAATAGATGTCGTTTCAATGCTCAGCATATTTGTATTACGCAGTAAATGACTTTGTATTACTAGTTGTTCTTGTTCAACATAAACCACCCGTTATTACAATAACGAAATAGCCTTACCGAATAAATTAATCATCTATTCCCAGGGGGCTTAAAATTCTTGTCGAATTCTTTTTGTAAAAAAGTAATAATCTATTCCTCTTCGTTTATTTTGATTTTATACCTGCACCACAAAGAGGTACTATTACTTTTTCATTCGATTTCTTTCCATATTTTAAATAACCGGCATAGTTGGTCGCTGATGTCACTTCAACATAAAAACCTTTTTCACTAAGTTTCTCCCGTGCACTTAGAATCTCATCTTCTTGAATATCAATAACTGTACCATTTGTTTCTCGTACAGCTTCTAAAATTTGTTTTGAACGTGCTGGAGCTGCAATGGCGATACCTTCCGCTAAAG
>NZ_AKIF01000146.1 GCF_000269905.1 Alkalibacillus haloalkaliphilus C5 | reverse complement strand
TACTTGATCAATCTGTTCGTTAGTTGTGTTAATTAACTCAGTAATATTTTCAATTGAGCCTTTCGTTTGATCAGCTAACTTCTTAACTTCTTGAGCTACAACGGCAAAGCCTTGTCCTAGCTCACCAGCACGGGCTGCTTCGATTGATGCGTTTAACGATAATAGATTCGTTTGTTCCGAAACATCTGTAATGAAGTTTAAAATCTCATTAATTTTACTAGAGGCTTCTTCTAGTTTATTCATCTCGTTATAGATTGAATTCATTTCTTGTTCAATTTCCGCCATCTTATGTAGTTGGTGATCTAAATCAGCTTTACCCGTGTTTGATTGATTCTCAACAGTAGAAGCTGTGTCGACAGTTGTTTTAGAGAAAGACCTAATTTCATTTGAATGCTCAAGTAGTTGTTTCATAGCAAGATCTGTTTGATTAGAAATTTTCACTAATTCATCTGACATACGATTGATTTCATTTAATAAGTTATTCTGTTTTTCATATTGCTCTTCACGTATACGCTTATTTTCTTGTTCAAACGTTTCTAACACGAGCTGCTGTTCAATATTTAAGATTTTTGACGTTGCTGATAGCGCTTTGAAAATATCATCTTTATGACTAAAGTGGTCAAAATAGATTTTCTGAAACGAGTTTAATAGATCTTGGAATGCACATAAATACCACTTAGGCATTAGCCCGATCTTAACGTGGGCATAGGCGATATACTTTCGTTGCTCAACAAATTCGTGATCAATTACCCCAATAAACATTTCTTGAATGTGACGAGTAAGTGTTTGTTTTAATCGTTCAACTGAACTGTTGTGTTGGATAATTTCCATTAAAGAGGGTTCGTGCTCAATATTCGCATAAAATTGAACAACGATGTCATCAATGTGTTCAGTTACAATCGGTTTTAATGCCATTAACGTTGCAAGGTCTTCTTTGGTTAGGTTCACCATTCTTAATTGCTTTTCAAGGTCTGGTTGGTTGGTCGTGTCAATGGTGACATCATCCAAAAATGATTGCACTGTTAAAGTAGACTCTGCTTGTTTTTGAAGTTTAAACATTTTAACAACTCCTAGGAACTAGTTCGTTTGTCCTTAGTATAGTAATAAAATCTTAGAAAGTAAATTGAATTTTCGACTAATAGTTATGTTTTTCGACCTATTTTGTACAAACAGCAATTCCTAGTGGGTAACGAATGCCTTCTCGCTTAGGTTCTATTAAAACACCGTCTTGATAGTAAAATTGCGACGTGCTGTAATTTGTAAATAATGATTCAAACTCTTGTTCAGTTAATTGATGAACATGGAAAGGGGAGCCACACGGTTGACCACGACCTTGGCCGAACGGTGTTGAGACAACTAATGTGCCACCAGGTTTTAATAGACGGTAATAGTTATTTAATAAAGCTTGTTCTTCAGCAATATGTTCGATCGTTTCAAAACTTACGATGGCATCGAATGTTCCGACATGATCGACTAACGTTGCATCAATGGCGTTAGCTGCAATAAACTGTGTTTTCGGGTGATAATATTCACCTTTAGCATACTTGATAGTTTTTGGATCAAGGTCAATGCCGACCACTTCTTCGACTTCACGTTTTCGACGTTTAGCAATCATATGACTGCCGTAGCCTGATCCACAAGATAAATCTAATACTCTTCCATGTAAGTAGGGTAATGCAAATTGATAGCGTGCAATATGTTCTAACAATAAGGGATTCATTGGGTCCATCATTTTCGGTATGACGCGTTCGCCTGTATCTTCAATCATCATTTTCCCTCCTAGAAAACTATTATGCCAAATGTTTAATTAAGTTAAAACCTTTTTGACGGTCGTTTGCTAACAACCTATAATAATTGTATCTTGAAGATAGGCTGAAACCGTTCGTTACCATACAAGAGCATGAAAGAGGATGATTATCGTGAATGAATCAGAATACCAAAAAAGAAAACAAGACCCATCGTTAAAATTGTTTGTCGTATTATCAAAAGCTTCTAGAACTTTAAATGACTTAGCACAAATGGATATGACAAGGTACGGTTTAAATCCAACAGAGTTCGCTTTACTGGAATTGTTGTACCATCGCGGTAAACAACCGTTACAAAAGATTGGTGAACGAATTTTACTAACGAGTGGCAGTATTACTTATGTCGTCAACAATTTAGAGAAAAAAGGATTGTTAAGTCGAATCCCTTCTCCTCAAGACCGTCGTGTAACTTATGCAGAAATAACAGATCAAGGTCGAGAATTGTTAAATGAAATCTTCCCAAAGCATTGGGAAGAGATTGAGCGGTTTATGGATGGTTTGACAGAGGAAGAGAAGTTACAAGCTATTGATCTTGTAAAAAAGCTCGGCCGTTCAGCTGAGCAATACAAACACAATTAAATTAAATAAATCGTGATAAACACACACCTCTCTTATGTTTCATAAAATAATACACATTGATATGGAAGATGAGGGAGGTAATTATTAAATGTTTCGATACGAGTATAGTGTTTACCCGTGGGCTAGCGGTCCATACGATCCATATTACCAGTACTCAGCATATGATTATGAAACACCAGCTGATATACCAGTTAATTATCAACAGTTTTACCCCAATTACCAAGATTATCAAAGCTACCCCTATTACGAAAATGATCAAGGGTACGAAGGTTACATCAATATGCCTTATGAACAAGAGAACCCTATATACAATCAATTTATGAACCCGAATGATTATCAAGGGTTTCAAATCCCTGGTCAACATGCGATGACACCAACACAGAAGCAAATGTTATTGCAATACTTCCAAGATGAAAATGGTGAAGTCGATTTGGATAAAGTGTTTAAGACGTTAGGGCAAGTTGTTCAAATTACCCAACAAGTTTCGCCATTAATTAAAACTTTAAACTCAATGGTTCGTGGATCTTAACTATACAACAAAACAAAACGGCAAGGAGCGTGTTTACCTCCTTACCGTTTTGTTTTATTGATCATCTTCTAAAAATGAAATAACTATTCCACCTTCACCAGCGTAATTAGCAACTAAAGGTCCCATTTCGACAATGTAATCTTCATCTTGTTTATACTGCTCTTTAATTTGATTCATTAATTTTTGAGCTCTACTTTCACAATTTCCTTGGGACATAACAATTGTTTTACCTTCAAGTGTTTTTGAATATTCACCAATCTGTTCAATTAGGCGGCGTAATGCTTTCTTTTCTCCGCGTATCTTCTCAGTGACTTCAATTTCGCCTTCATCTGAAGCTTTCATTAACAATTTAATGTTTAAAGTTTTAGCAATCGTACCGCGGAATTTATCAAGACGACCGCCTTTAATTAAGTTTTCAACAGTTTTTAAAGAGAACAGTGTAACGGTCTTCTCAACGTTTTGCTTTGTTTGATTAACAATTTCATGAAAATCAACACTTTTAAGCTTCATTTTAATAGCTTCATTGAGTAATAGAGTAATACCACATGATGCAGTTTTCGTATTAACGATTTCTATTTCGCGATCTGGCTCTTCATCTAGAATCATGTCTCTTCCAATGACAGCATTTTGGTAAGTTGCGCTTAAATTTTTAGTTAAAGAAAGAAGTAAAATGGGTGTGTTAGCATCTACCTCTTTAAATGCTTCATAGAAATCATTTGGACTTGGAGCGGAAGTCTTAGGAATGTCTTCCATCGCATTAAACATCTCGTAGTATTGCTCTGTTGTTATGTCGACTCCTGCTTTGTACACACCATCATCAAAATGAATGTTCAAAGGAATTTCTTTAATATTAAACTTCTCTGCGAAGCCTTGTGGTAAATCTGCTCCACCATCCACCATAAATTGAATACCCATACCATCACCTCTATAAATTTATTTTATAAATTATGTTTCGTTAATAACTTTAATTTTCCTCTTTTTAGATGTACTAATGATAAATAACATTAGACCAATAATAACAATTGATCCACCTAAAAACTGAGACCAAGTAACAATCTCCCCAAGAATAAAGTAAGCCATAATGGAAGCGCCTATTGGTTCAAATAAAACTCCCATTGTGATTGTTGATGTACTAACCCATTTAATCGCCCAATTAAACAGTGTGTGGCCGAAGAAGGTTGGGATGATTGCTAATGCTAAAAAGTACATCCAAGTTTCTCCGCTGTAACCAGTAAAAGATGTTCCTAAGACGATGTTATATAAGATTAACGTGATGGAACTAACACCATATACAACAAAAGTATATGTCATGAGTGAAACACGTTTTCGTACATTTTGTCCAAACAAGAAATAACCTGTAATAGCTATTGCGCCCATTAATGCTAAAAAGTTTCCAACTAGAGCCATGCCGCTAATTTGAAAGTCGCCCCAACTAATAATGACACTTCCAGTGAAAGCGATGATCATACTTAAAACAGCACCACTCGTAAACCTTTCTTTAAAAAATAAGTATGTACCTATAAAAGCGAATATAGGTTGGGTTGTGACTAACACAACTGAACTTGCGACTGATGTATGGTTAAGTGATTCGAACCATAAGATGAAATGTAATGCTAAAAATATACCAGCCGCGGCGGAAAACCACCAATCACGCCGCGATATATGTTTAAACTCTCCTGTATGTTTCCAAAGTATTAAAGGAAGCATGATTAATACAGCTAATAATAAACGGTAGTTAGCGACAATCGATGAAGGAGCATCAGCTAAACGAACGAATATCGCTGAGGTCGATACGGCTATAACGCCAATGGCAATGGCTATATATGGTGCAAATTGTTTGTTGTTCATACTGTCACTCCTAATATTGCCCTATTCTTAAATTCGAGTTTTGCCTTTATATCTCGCAAATAGAATAGGTCCTAGTGCAAGGCCACCGATCAAACCAAAAATGTGACCAAAAATATTAATGCCTGGTCTGAATGTAAGGAATAACCCTACAATAACAATGACGATTATGATTTGCCTACTGTTAGAATCTATTAGTTCAGGTTTCATGAACAGTAAGTATAAGTATATACCGAATAAACCGAAAATGGCACCAGAAGCACCAATGTTTGCTGTTTCAAGAGATGCTAAAAATAGCGTTGCAAAGTTCGCAATTATTCCAGCACCTAAATATGCTAAAATAAATTTAAAACGTCCAAGCATCGCTTCTAATGCAGGGCCGAATAAAATTAAACTAAACGTATTAAATAATAAGTGCTCTGGTTGAACATGAACGAAGATCGATGTAATTAAACGCCAATATTCATCAAAGTAAACAATAGCAAAATTTAACCCCCATAGTAAGTGGAGAAGATCTTCTGATATATTAACGAGTAAGAATATGATGATATGTATAACGGCGATCGTTGAAATAACAGGATAAAAACGTAAGTATTCTTTAAAGCTTTCTGTGCGTATAAAAAACATGATTTAACGCCTCACTTATAATGTGCATATTTCCTTTAAGAATACTAATCTTTGCGATAACTTGCAATAAGAAAGAAGGGCATAACATGATTACAGGAACTGGGATTGATATTACAGAGTTTGATCGAATAAAACAGTTAGTAGAGAGGCAACCACGATTTCCTAAAAGAGTTTTAACCGAACGTGAGCTACATAAGTATCATACTTATCAAAATGACCGAAGGAAGATGGAATTTTTAGCTGGTCGGTATGCAGCCAAAGAAGCTTATAGTAAAGCGGTTGGTTGTGGTATTGGAGAGGAGCTATCTTTTCAATCTATTGAAATTTTATCGAATGAAAAAGGACAACCACGCGTTAATTTAAATGGACAAAAGCAATTAGCGACGCACATTTCAATTTCCCATAGTGACGCCTATGCCGTTGCTCAAGTAATAATTGAACAAGTTTAATAGCTAGTCTGCATATTCATACTCCTTGTCTCATATAGTGTATTGCGGGTAACAAAAAGGGTCCGATGTGCACATTGTCACCGCAACCGAATAGATCGCTTGTTCAAAAAGTAAACAAGCAATGAAAAATTGAGACGAAGGAGTTGTCCAAATGAAAAGAAAATTATTTCTCTTCTTATCCATTATGTTAACCGCTGTTCTTTTAACCGCATGTGGAGAAGAGACTGAAGACGATGTTCTACAATCACTTGATGACCAAGTAGCTGACATGTCGAGTTTCAAAGCTTCTGCAGAGATGACAATGACGACTGGGGAAGAATCACAACAATACCAAATTGATGTTTGGCACAAAAAAGAAGATTATTTCAAAGTTGTTATGAATAACATGGCTGATGAACAAGGCAATCAAGTCATTTTGCGTAACGATGAAGGTGTATTTGTTTTAACTCCTTCGATCAATAAGAGTTACAAATTCCAAAATGACTGGCCGAAACAACATAGCCAACCATACTTATACACCTCGCTTGTCAGTGACATTATCAGCGATAGCGAACGAGAGTTCCAAATGACTGATAACTATTATGTCTTTAAAGTAAAGACAAACTATAAAGGTAATCAACAGTTACCTTTCCAGGAAGTTTACTTCCACAAAGGATCCTATGACCCGGCGTTAGTTAGAGTTCAAGATCACAACGGTGAGACAATCGTTGAAGTAGATTTCACTTCTTTTGAATTTGATGTAGAGATTAGTGACGAAGAGTTTGATACTGAGCAAAACTTATCTGAAGGTGCAGTGAGTGTACCAACAATGGCAGAGTTAGAAGATCGCGATATGGAAGTGTACTTCCCATCGTTCGTACCTGAAGGAGTAGAAGCTTCTGGCGAGGAAGTAGTAGACTTTGAAGATGGTGAGCGGGTCATCTTATCATATGAAGGTGAAAAGCCATTTACACTCGTACAGGAGAAATTCGACTCATACCCTACAAGCTTAATGGTTCCAGTCCATGCTGGCGGTGACATGGTTGACTTAGGCTTTGCTGTAGGTCACTTAACGAACAATTCGTTAGAGTGGGAGTTAGATGGAATGCGCTTTGTTCTAGCGAGTGAATCGTTAACAGTTAATGAAATGGTTCAAATCGCACAATCAGTAGAATCTCAAATGATGAAATAAGAAAAAGTAACATTTAAATAGTGTTAATAGGTGCCCAAAGTAATCTTTGGGCATTTTTCTTTGCGTCAAATATGCAAATGACAAGTCGAATGGATATTTGACATGCCTTGTGGTAGAAATAGATAATATAATGAAAGCTTAATAAAAAGTTGAAAAAGAAGGTCAAAACATGGTGAGACAATTTTATCGAGATACGTGGGCA
>NZ_AKIF01000145.1 GCF_000269905.1 Alkalibacillus haloalkaliphilus C5 | reverse complement strand
ATCGAGATTTTCGCCGGAATATTAAAGATTTCGCTGATAATCCAAATAATGGGAGGAGTGAACCCACCGCGGGACCGTGCGCGGGATTAGGCTTTCGCTTAATTAATTGAGCGTTCGCCTAATTATTGCCGATTTCGCCCAATTATCACGGAGTTCGCTTAATTATCGAGATTTTCGCCTAATTACAGAAAAAATCGCCTAATTCTCAAATAATTAGGCGATTTCATCTCTAGGAATATACCGTCTCTACGTCTTCCAAAGCGTCCAAATAATCGATCCAAACGCTTTCATTAATATGACAATAAACAACCGCTTCATCAGGTGAACCTTGTTCAAACATCTGCGGCATTATAGACAATATAGGCAGTTTACCAGTTAACATCGGGATTATATAAGGGTTGCGATGATCGGCTTTTCGTAATAAGTTTTTGACCTTTTGCGTTAACTTTCCGTTTTCTTTCACTAACTCATAGAGCGCTTCGTTAAAGTAATGGAAAGCATCATCTGCCGGATAAATATCGAGCAAACCTTCAGCAGCTGGTAATTCGTACATTTCTATATATAATGGGAACAATCGGTAGCGAATACCTTGATTGTCATTAAAGTTCCACTCCATAATCGCCTCATAACATTCAATCGCATTTACCGGGCGGTCAGTATCATTGTAGAGCTCAGCCAATGCTTGATAGGCGCGAAGCCAAGGCCGCACTTCAATTATCATCCATGGATTTTCATCTTTAGCTACCACATCTAAATCCAACTTCTCTTTTCCAACTTCAATAGCTTTCTTTAACAGCTCTTCACTCTCATCTAAATCATCACTAAAAAACGCCTTCAAAACAAGACCATCGATATTTTCAGGGTCTAACTGCAGAACTTGGTCAACTATTGACGGTTCCATTTCCTCATGAGCTTCGAATGCTAATAGCTGCGCACGCTCTTCGTCATTTTTAGGCGTGTACGGAGCATCTTTCGTTTTATTAAGGAATTCATTCAATTCATTTTCGTCATTGAATGTTTGAGACGACGCTTTTTTATTCATCTCATACATCATACGTTCAGAAGCTACATCCCAACCAGGCTTTGAAAAATGTTTCAATGTAGGACCACTTGCAACATCTTCATTAGCATTTATGTCATGAAAACGTTCAAATAAATAATCTTCAATTTCATAAACTCTGTTGGAAATGCTGTTCGAATTAACGCCATACTTTTTAGCCAACTCTTTCATCGTGACGCTTTCATCTTGCAAACCGAACATCGGGCTCGTCCAATACAAGTACTCAAGTGTTGCAGCAAGCACTTCAGCCTTTTGGATTCTCGGTTGATTCACTTCATAAAAATCGACCCAAGCCACTTCTAAATTATCATAAGTAGTCTTCTGTTTTTCTTTTGCGCTCATATGGCCACGCAAAATTTCAACGACTCGTTTAGCTTTATCATTTTGCAAAAGCTCTAACGCGTCAAACTCAACCTCTGAAAACCAAAGATCCATTAAATCAAGGAAGCGTTCAACAAATTCGTTATGATCACCTATCTCATTTAAAACCTGATGATAATGAGACTTCGTTGCTGGATAAGCAATTGGCATAATTTGATACTGAGGCCCCCAACTTAAAGCGAATCCGATCACATAAAGATCCTGACTTAAATTGTCTACCGGAATACAACCCCTACGAACTTCTAAACGATCGTGTGTAAACAGATCTAGCATTTCTATTACTTCTTCAGACTGCACTTGTTCCACTTTGAAAATGCTCGGCTTAGAGTGTTTCCAGTCCTTCAATGCTGATTTAGTCATTGGGCGATTCACTTTTGGCAACATGTGGTCCACAAAGCCTTCCATCGCCGTTTGACCAGACTTCTCAATAACAGACGCCCAATACAACATCTTCATGACCTGTCTCACCTGTTCGACTTCATCAGTAGCACTTTCATAAAAAATAAGATCCGGATGAAACTCAAATACATACTCCATTAAATTTTGCCAATGTTGATCCATCTCCTGAACCACTACTTGTGAAGAAAACTCAACAACATTAGACTGAGCACAACATTTCTTATACTTTTTGCCACTACCACAAGGGCAAGGATCATTTCGTCCTACTTTATCCGCCATTTTATCACCTCTAATTAGAAGTATATCAAAATCGAGGGGGTGAGTGCACCTTAGTTGCTGCTGGGTGAGGCGTTCGTGTGCGGGGGGGAGCGGTGTTCGTACGCGGAATTCGGCGAACGCCGGATTCCATGGTGTTTTCGCCGGAAAAATTTAATTTTCGCCGGAATATCGAGATTTTCGCCGGATTATCACCGGGTTTCGCTGATAATCCAGATAATGGAATAGCAAACTACCTCGAATTAATAACTAGACACGAACGTACATTCTGTTATATAATAAGAGTGTCCCTAATAGAAAAGGAGACTGATCGATGATAATACTCCCTCACAGCAAACCACCTGAGCTTGAACAACTCGAAGCTCTTGTTCCCCGCTATAAAAGAAATGATCAAACCTATCAGACGATTCAAGACCGCCTTGGCAAAGAGTTAGCTGGTTATTTAGGTGAGAGATCACTTCAATATTATATAAAGCTTCTTAATCTTAAAGATCACTTTCTACTATTTGGTTTTCGAGCGAAAGGAAATGATAGTTACTTTCAAATTGACTTATTGCTCATAACGCAAAGCTTCATATTGATTATTGAAGCCAAACATTTAAAAGGGACACTTTCAATTAATGAATCCGGTCAACTTATTCAAGAAAATGAAGATGAAATTGAGGTATATCAAAACCCACTCATCCAAGCAAACATCCAAAGATCCCAACTCTCTCACTTGTTGTCTCGACTTAGCTTAGATCTATTACCTATTTATACGTGCGTCGCTTTCACTCACCCAAAATCAATCATAAACATCAATAAAAACACCACCGAAATTTTCCCGAGTCAGAACCTTCCGAACTACATCTATAAAATCCAATCTCAAAATCAAACCCCTCTTGTTAGTACTCAAAAAGCTAACACAATCGCAAAATCATTAAAAATCCGACACACTCCTAAAAACAACAACCTCATAAACTATTACGGCATAACCGACCACTTAATTAAAAAAGGCGTTTGGTGCACCCAATGTAAATCAACGATTATGAAGCGTATCCACGGAAATTGGCACTGCTCAAAATGTAATCACAAAGATAAGACTGCACATCTCCAAGCATTAAGAGAGTTTGCAATTTTGCATGATCGGCAATACATTACTAATAAAGAAGCTAGATCATTCTTGAAAATTCAATCTGAATCTACTACAAAAAGGTTACTTTCAAAGTTTGAAAGAAAAGGTGATACAAAAGGAAGTGAATACCTTCTAAAATAACCGCCCCCACATCAGGAGCGGTTATTTATTTTGTCGTAAATCGACGTTCGCCGGATTCCAAGGTGTTTTCGCCGGAAAAATTAAATTTTCGTCGGATTATTGAAAAAGTCGCCGGAATATCGAGGTTTTCGCCGGAATACTGAAAATTTCGCTGATAATACAGATAATGGAAGCAGCCGAACCGCTACGATCCATGCTGCTAAATTAGTAGCTAGCCCAATTATCGAGAATTTCGCTTAATTAAACCAACCCCACTCTCTAAACCACCACCCAATAAACCACCCCACTCGTCACTAGCATCACGACCACGCTCAACGGCAGTCCTACCTTAACAAAATCTACAAATCGGTAGCCGCACGCTTGGTAGACGACTAAGTTTGTTTGGTAGCCGATTGGGGTGACGAAGCTTGCGGAGGCGGCAATGGCGATGACGACGGCGAAGCCAATGGGATCGACCCCGAGCACGCGCGCCATTTCTAAGCCGATCGGGAGCATGAGTACGGCTGCGGCGACGTTCGTCATCAGCTCGGTGAATAGGTTTGTTAAAAGGTACAGTGCGACGATGACGGCGAACATGCCTAGTGGAGCCGCGACTGCCAAGACGTGCACCGCGACCCAGTCTGCCAAGCCGGATTTTGACATCGCCAGCCCCACTCCAATCGCGCTAGAAACGAGAATTAAAATTTGCCACGGAATCGTTCGGATGACTTCTCCTACTTTCAAAACATGCGCTACCAAAAGTAACACGACAACAGATGCAACAGCGACCAACATCGGCACCAAGCCGAGTGCGACTAACCCAACCGCCGCACCTAATAGCCCTAATGCGATCCACCCGTCCAACTCTTTTCCACGGCTTGTACCTACTTTCTCCCGGCGACCTCCCCGCTTTCGACGTTTTCGCCCAGCTCGCTTTTCAGGCAAAAGTCTCCAACCTATCAGCGCGACATACACAAGTCCTACAACAGTAATCGGCACACCTACAATCGCTAGTTGGAAAAAGCCAAATCCTTGCATCTCCGCTTCTCGCAGCAAACCATCAACAACAAGGTTCGTCGATGTCCCGATCAACGTCACGGTTCCGCCTAAAATCGTCACGTAAGAAAGCGGAATTAACAGTTTCGTTTCTGACACGCCGTGGCGGTTACACCACTTTCGAACTACCGGAACTAAAGTGACGACAATCGGCGTGTTGTTTAAAAAGCTTGAAGCCCCAGCTGCAGGTGCGAGTAATCGGATGACCAAACCCCTCACCGAACCCGCACCCGCTCCCCGCAAGAGCCTCTCCACGACCCGCGTCATCACCCCGCTTCTTTCAATCACGCCAGCGATGATAAACAACAGCCCGATTGTCCAGACCCCTTCATTGACAAAGCCTCTCGCTGCTTCAAGCGGCTCGAGCACTCCTGACAGCAGCAACACAATTAACGCCATAAAAACAACCCACTCCGCTCGAAATCGATCAATTAATAAAACGATAATCATTAAAATTATAAGTCCACTTACAAACACCATTTCACTCGTCATAACACCATTCCTCTACTCGAGTTCTCACATAATCTATGAAAACAACGGTAGATTCGTAAGAGCGGACGACCTAGGAGCCGGCTCTGTTGGTCCGATCAGTTAAGCGAATGCTTCACTTTTTCGGCGTTCGCCGGATTATCACTCGGTTTCGTCGGAAAAATTAAATTTTCGCCGAATTATTGAAAAAATCGCCGGAATACTGAGATTTTCGCCGGATTATTATAAAAGTCGCTGATAATCCATATAATGGAACCGCGCAGGCACTCTGCGGATCAAGGGACAATATAAGCGAACGCTCAATTAATTAGGCGTTCGCTTAATTACCGAGGAGTTCGCCCAATTATTAAGAACTTCGCTTAATCATCAAAAAATCGCCTAATTCCACAATAATTAGGCGATCTTCCTTATTATCTTCAAGTCATACGCTCGAGCTTTCGATTAACCCAATTGATATCAAATTCGGGCTTCCACCATCTTGACCATGATTTCATGTGCATGTGGTCTGGGTCATTATTATCATTAATAATTCGTAAAAACTCTGAATATCCAGGAATTCCACCGACATCTTCAGGTGGTGCAGGGTGCTCACCATCTATACAAGTTGCATGTTGCTTTGCATAGCCTTCAATTTTCCGTTCGACTTCTACGTGATGCTCCCAGAAGTCACCAAAATCATAGATATATTGAAATTCAGAAACACCTTCTAACCTACTGCTTAAAGGTTCTGCCATAGATTCAGATCCATACTCAATTTCCTTACCTTCAATCACAAATTCATAAAGGTGACTGCTCTCCCAATTAAATGCACTTTGAATGATATCGTTGAATTCCGAAAACGTGGTGTCACCCTTAACTACTAGCCTTCTCCATGCTGTATGATCACCCAAAGTCAAACTCACTTTAACTTCATATGCATCGCTCGAAAAGATCGGCTGACTTGCGAATTTTTCAAGTTCCTCAATCATTACGTTTTTAGGGATGATATAACTCCCCTGCCCGTCACCTGTTAGGAAGCGACTCCAATGCTTACTGATGTCGACTTTGACTTTTTCATCACCAGAAAAGTCGTCGACAATCATTTCGAGTTCCCTTACACGTTGCGTCATAGCAGAAACCATCTTCCGTGACTTCGTATTAGTAAAAGTCACCTCACCAGCTGACCTTATATACTCATCAATGACACTTGGGTCAATTCCCTCAGCCTCTAACACTTCACTAATAGCTGCAGGGATAGCCTCAGATAACCGACGAAGGTCATCCGCTTTCACGCCATAAAGTAAAATAGAGTAACGCGAAAGGTCATTCAACAAAACAATCGCCTTTCTCCTGCCGATCTTAAAAACATTAGCATGCCAATCAAAAATTGAGTCCCGCTCAATTCTTTCGTCCGCTTCAAACTTCAATTCATTTAACAACTTCTTCGTACACTGAATTTGCATTTGATCAACTCCGAACTTATGAGATATTTACACTAGTTTAACACTCATAATTTTAGAAAACACTAATTAAGCGAACGCTCAATTAATTGGGCGTTCGCCTAATTATCGAGGATTTCGCCCAATTATCGCGGCATTCGCTTAATTAATGGAAATTTCGCCTAAATATCAAAAAAATCGCCTAATTCCACAATGATTAGGCGATTTTTATATGATTGATAAACTCCATTGAAGGATTTTGTTGAAATCTATCGAATTACATACTTGATACTACTATAAAAGGAGAACACCTATGTTTCTAATCTTGAACATATTTAAATCGAAAAAAGAATCCAAAAAAGAACTGACAAATCCACGTCCTAAGCAAAACCAGGAACAAATTGCAAATAGAAAAGGCGAGCTTGGCGAATATAAGATTGATATTCAACTAGATCAATTACCGAAAGAGTACTATTATTTGAGTGACTTATTAATAAAAAACCCTAAAGCTAAATCTGGCTACTCACAAGTTGATCATGTCATTATTACACCATACGGACTTTTCGTTATTGAAACTAAAAACTACCAAGGCACAATTTACGGTGGGAAGGATCGCAAAACTTGGTCAGTAAATGGGAAGTTCAAAATGATGAACCCATTTAATCAAAACTATGGACATATGAAAGCACTAGCAGCTTTGATTGACATTAAATACCAAAACTCTTTCATATCAATCGTATCGTTTACAAAACGATGTACTTTTAAAGTTGAGTCGGAATTGCGCCAAATATCATCAAATCAATTAATTGTTTATGATATTGAGCTGTCTGAATATATTCATCGAAAAGTTAGAACTCTAAAAAAGGAAACTCAACAATTTCTATCAAAAGAAGATCAAGAAAATATTAAAGCAGCTTTTCAACAGGCCAATATTACAGATCCG
>NZ_AKIF01000144.1 GCF_000269905.1 Alkalibacillus haloalkaliphilus C5 | reverse complement strand
GATCTCCACCGATTGCTTTAAGTCTTCTCCAAACTTCTTCAGCTGTCATTTGAACGATTTCATCTTTTGCAGACCCGTCCCAAGTAAACGCTGAGTCACACCAGGAACAAGAATAATCGCAACCAGCCGTTCGGACGAACATCGTTTTCTTACCGATAACCATGCCTTCCCCTTGAATCGTTGGGCCGAATATTTCTAAAACGGGAATTTTACTCATCATTCATCCACTCCCGTCTAGCTTCAGCGTAACTCGTTGGTGTTTCGAATAGACGAATGAATTCAACACGCGCCCCGTCATAACGACTTTCATCTTGTTGTAAGGCTTCATCCATTTTTTCATAAATCCATACGACCATATTTTCTGCGGTTGTGTTCATCGGAGGAAGCATTTCGTTAAGGTAACGGTGATCGAGATAAATTTCAATCAGTTCTTTCCAGATCTTCTTAATATCACCGAAATCAATTAAAATACCGATGTCGTCAACATAGCCACTTATGCCGAAGATGACTTTGTACGTATGGCCGTGTAAGTTTTTACATTTACCTTCGTAACAATGTAAGTGGTGGGCTGCATCAAAAGTGAATTCTTTACTGACCATAACGCGTTTGTTGTGATATTTTAATTGTTCACGTTTAATATCTTCATCTAACTTCTCTAGCCGGTCAACAATTTTAAAATCCCACATTATGAAACACCCTTTTCAGTTAAGTATGCATCTAACCCTTCACGTCTTAACTGGCATGCTGGGCATTCACCGCAACCTTCAGCCATTACACCGTTATAGCATGTTAACGTTCTATTTTGAACGAAATCGAGTGCCCCTAACTCGTCTGATAACTGCCATACTTCTTTCTTATCACGCCACATAAGTGGAGTATGAATAACGAATTGATCGTCCATAGATAAATTTAAAGTGACATTCAATGACTTAATAAAGCCATCACGACAATCTGGATAACCGCTAAAATCTGTTTCTGATACGCCTGTAATAATATGTTTTGCACCAATTTGTTTACCTAAAACGGCAGCGAACGATAAAAATAAATGATTACGTCCTTCTACAAATGTCGATGGTAATTCACCATCTTTCTCTTCAATCTCGATATCATCACGTGTTAACGCATTAGCTGATAATTGGCTAATGAGTGACATATCGAGCACGCGATTGTTTACACCTAATTCTTTTGCGATTTCTTGAGCGACCTCAATTTCAAGGTCATGACGTTGATTGTAATCAAATGTTACCGTTTCAACTTCCTTAAAATTCTCTAATGCCCAAAACAAACACGTTGTACTGTCTTGACCACCGCTAAATACGACTAATGCTTTCTCGTTTTTCATCTTTATCACCTGCTTTTTCATATTTAGCCAACAGATACATGCAAAACGTCATAAAAAAAGCCACACCCCTAAGGATATGGCTGGACAATTAAGTATCCCTAGTTTTTTATAGAGGGTTTTGGCTAGAACCTCTCCCGATTGAAGTAACCGGATTTTGTTTATGTGATTTTTCACAGCTTTGATTATATCATAGATTATGAGATTGATTGAATGGTTATGTTTAACTATTTTGTTACAGCTTTAAAGTTAAATTGGTCTTTGATCTGATCATATTCTCGGTCTAAAATTCCCATTAAAACATCTGATGCATACTCACCATCGATTGGGACATTTTCGCGCTCCATTCCTTCTTGGACGAAACCGCACTTTTCATAACATGCAATAGCGCGTTTGTTAAAATCGAGAACGCGAAGTCCGACACGGTGAAGTTGTAATTGTTCAAAAGCATACTGTAAGACGAGTTGAGTAATCTCTGTACCTAAGCCTAACCCCCATACAGTCGAGTCAAAGATTCCAACTGAATAACTAGCACGGTTACTACGTTTATCTAAACGAAGACGAGCATGGCCTACCCAGCGTCCTTCGTATTCTATACACCATTCTAGTGGATTTTGCTCAGTTTTCTTAATAAACGCTTTGGCATCTTCATAAGTAAACTCTCGTAGATTGTGCGTGTCGCCACCGAACAATTTAACAACTTCAGGGTTACGTCCAAGCTGAAAGCGGTCGTCGATATCTTGCTTTTTAGGCAACCTTAACGTCACACGCTCTCCAAAGATCAATGGTGCTTGGTTTACTTTTTCCAGCATCATCACCTCATTTACTCAAATATAATTGGAACCGAACGCTCGTCACTCGCTTTCAAGTCATGAATGTGAAGAACACCTTCGCCTGAACTTGGTTGATCTGTCAATGTCATGTTTAATTCAAGCCCCGTCCATTCAAAATCACTTGATAAATCGCCGAACCAGTCGTCATCGATCTCGACATGCTCGATTGTTTCACCTAAATGATCAACGATTTCTAACTCAACTTGATTCACAGCATCGACATGAATCATCCCTTCAATCGAGATTGTATCAGTGATGACAGTATTCGGTTGTGGTGAGTGGAGTTCGAAGTTTTCTGTTTGCGGGTTACTTGCCGCCTCTACTTCTTCCTCTACTTGATCTTGTTCACTTTCTTCTACTTGTTGTTCTTCAGATGAATTTTGCCTTTCTCGTTGTAGTTCACGCGTTTTTTCTTCTAATTCTAACTGTAAAGCTTGAATTTGTTCTTCCTGACTTTCAATCGTTGAAGACAGTTCCTGAACTTGCTCTTCAGATACTCCTTCTGGTTCCGACTGGCAAGCTATTAAAACAATACTCAAACTGATACATATGATAGTTAACCGCAATGTTATTCCCCTTTATTTTGAACGATCGTCTCAAGTGCTTGTATACAACGAAATAGTCGAAATGCTGTCATTAAGCTTAACCATATTATAATAGGTGCAAGCCAATACAACGAAACACCCAACATTGATATCACAACTAAAAGTCCGACATACTTCAATGTATTAACCAATTCAACAAACAATGTCGAACCTCTTACTTCTTCCTGCTTCATAAAGGCTAACGTAATTACGGTAATCAATAAAACAAGAAATAAGATAAACGATGCTAAATGCAGTATGCTATAAGGAATGAGTTGATAGATTGGCTCAAACAAATCAATTGAATATCTTGAGGTTGATGACCAAATGAGTGCGAATAATACAATTAAAGTCGAAAAAAACATATCCTGACTTAACTTTACTGGTTTAATAGTCAAATTTCACACCTCAAATACTAGTAAAATAAAAAGCCCGCTATACGCGAGCGTAGATGTTACCATAACGGTTCGTGTTTATTCGATAATTGGACTGAATAAGGGATGATTAGAATAAATATGGCCGCGAGTAAAAGCCCCGAAGTGACCGTTGTGACAGAGCTAATATCAAAGGTTGTACGGAGCAAAATCAACGTCATGATGATCAAAATACCAACCATACCTACTTTTATATCTCGGTATGTAGGATATTGTATTTCACCACATGTTGCACACTTTTTTCCAGTTAGACGTTTAAAACTCACTTTTAACGCACCAAACCAACTCCATTGTTCACCGCATGCTTGACATTTAGGCATTTGAACCCCTCCAACACGTTAAAATCTACTAATATTTTAACATAATATTCTATTATTTGGTAAAAATGATGATAAAAAAATCTCACTCATATATAAGTGAGATTTTCATAATAAAGTTCTTTAAAATGTCATTGCTACTTGCTTCGCGCGTTCAATTCCGTTCTCTTTAATTTCTTCAGCTTTATCAGCCATAGCGTTATGACCTTCAATAAATAACCCTTCAAATGTCGGTACACCGTAAAATTGCATCATCGTCTCTAAGTAGCGATGCCCCATTTCCATTGGTGCAGCTGGACCTTCTGAGTAAATGCCACCTCGCGCTTGTATGTGTAGGGCTTTCTTATCCGTAAGTAAACCAACAGGGCCATCTGCATTGTAGTAAAACGTTTTACCTGATACTGAAACGGCATCCAAATAAGCTTTCATAACCGGTGGAAATGAGAAGTTCCATAATGGTGTTACGAATACATATTTATCAGCATTAATAAATTGTTCACATAGCTCAGATAAACGACCTACTTTATACTGTTCAACTTCAGTCAAATGGTTAAAAGATTCACCTTGACCTAACTTCTCCCATCCACTAAAGACATCAGCATCAATGTGTGGGATTTCTTCGTGAAATAAATCAATTTGAACAATTTCATCTTCCGGATTATTATTCTGATATTGTTCAATGAATGCTTTGGCTGCTGCCATACTGAAAGACTTTATCTCATCGTTTGGGTGTGCTGTAATATATAATACTTGTGTCATAATTCTACCCTTTCTAATTTTTGCAATTTAAAACGTTTATTATTGTAATATAGACAATTTAGTGTATCAATAATTGAAATTAGAGACGAAAAATTCAGTCTAGCATACATGGATTAGTGTTAATTGTAATGGTCAAAAGCATTCCCAACTTGAAGTAGTAATTTTTCTGTTAAGTGGTTGCTCATGAGCTGCATACCAAGGGGCATACCTTCTGATGATCTTCCCATTGGAATTGCTAGACTTGGAATTCCTGTCGCTGCAGCTGGAGCTGTAAATGGCATATAGTCTCTTATTATTTCTTGATTTTGACTAATCCAATCTTCTTTAAATCGCGGCGCTGGATAAGGGGTCATTGGTGTTGCGATTATATCTACATTTTCAAAAGCTTCTTGAAATGCCTCATTTAAACTTCTGCGCACTTGTTGTGCTGTCACGTATTGTGGGGATGTCGTTAATGTACCTGTATTAAAGAAAATCCGAACGTCACTCGCGAAATCTTCTGGCTGATGACGTAATTGATTGTAATGATAACTTGAACCTTCACCGATTGTTACTAAGTAGCCTGCATATGAAGCTATATCAAGCTTTGGAATCTCTATTTCGATTACTTCGGCTCCCATATTTTCAAATGTTTCTAACGCTGATTGAAAGGTATTAATTACTTCAGGCTCTGAACGGTCTACAAAATATCTAGGGACCCCAATTTTAACACCGTCTACACCTTTATTTAAATACTTGTAATATTCTGGGACAGGTGCTTTAATACTGCCAGGGTCATCAGGGTCATACCCCGCCATATACGTTAACATGATTGCTAAATCACTAACAGATCGTGCCATTGGTCCGGCATGATCCATCGACCAAGCCAGTGGTGCAACACCATATCCACTCACTAAACCATAAGTCGGTTTCAATCCATAAGTTCCAGTTAACGCAGCCGGCACACGAATGGATCCAAATGTATCTGTTCCTGTTGCGAGTGTTGATAAACCTGCTGCTAAAGCTGCAGAGCTACCACCACTAGAGCCTCCAGGGGTTCGTTGTAAATCCCATGGGTTTCTCGCATCACCGTAAAATGGATTGGTATTCGTCAATCCACCACCAAATTCATGCATGTTTAACTTCCCAGTCATAATACCACCAGCACATTGCAGTTTCTTGACGGCTGTTGCTGTATAATCTGGAACAAAATCTTGAAGAATTTCCGAACCAGCTGTCGTGCGAACACCTTTTGTATAATAATTATCTTTTATACCAATTGGAATGCCGTGAAGTGGGCCTTTGTACAAATCATTCATAATTTCATTTTCAGCATGTCTAGCTTGCTCGAGTGCTTGTTCTTCTAGAATGGTAATATAAGCATTCACTTCAGGGTCGACTTCATCGATCTGATTCATAATACTTTCCATCAATTCGACTGGTGACAATTGTTTTGCTTCAATTAACGGTGCCAACTCGCTAGCTGTCATCAAATATAACTTAGTCATATATAATCACATCCGGATCAACGACAACCATTGGTACTTCCTCATGTATTTCTGGATTTGTGTCTACTGCCGTTTGCAATTCATATATTGTGTTTAACATGTGCTGAATATATGGAACATCTTCCCGTATAACTGGAATGCCTTGTAATGCTAGCCCTTGTGGGACGATGTAGGCTGTGTCCATATTCCTATTCCTCCTCTATTCAATCTAGGTTAATAACACTGTATGAAAAACCTAGTTGAATGTGAGGAGGTGTTTATTACCAATGAGGAGGGGTAATTACCGAATAGAGTAGTTTATTACCGAATAGCGATGGATAATTACCGAATAGAAGCTTTTATTACCGAATAGCGATGGATAATTACCGAATAGAAGCTTTTATTACCGAATAGCGGTGGATAATTACCGAATAGCAACCATTAATTACCGAATAGAGATGTTTATTACCGAATAACAGCCATTAATTACCGAATAGAAAAGCCTTAATATGTTATTTAGCTGAAAGTCGCTCCCAATCTTGCAATACACTCCAAGACATATGAGCTCACCTTCATTAGAAAGCATTGCGCCAACATAGATTTCCTCATCATATTGACCATTCTTCTCATAATGCATCGCCAACTCACGAATCGCCTCTGTAACATTATCATCTTTAAGGCGATCACTTGGAATCCAAATTAACTCACCTTCATCACTTTCAACAACACCAACATTCCGCTTTAGCTTACCGAAATAAATGAACTGAATATAAATGTAATCGTTTTTCATTCGATGAACGACATATTTAAGTGTTAAGTCGCTAAATTGGTGTTGCTCAATGCCTGCCTCTTCATAAATCTCACGTAAGCAGGCTGATTTGGGATCATTCATTTCCTCTGTTTCCATATGACCGCCAATCGGCACGCGCTTACCGGCTAAAAATTTAGCATCCGCTTTTTTCTGTAATAATAGAACTTCATCATTTTCATTGAATAAAAATGCTGCGGCAAATTGCTTTAATTTCACTTCGATCACCCTTCTTTAAAACGGCTTACCTTGGTAAAAGTAATTCGGCTTCACAATCTCGTTACTGTATGGTTTATGAAATATATGTGTTGTCGCTGGTGATACAGGTGGAATAAGCCACGTCCATTTCCCAGTTACTTGACGCTTTTCGCTTGCTTCTTTTTTTTCAAACTTTTTAAACTGTTGTGCAGCCGTATGATGATCGACTATGCTGATACCAGCTTCTTTAAAAGAATGAAGTACAGCTGTATTTAATTCGAGTAACGCTCGGTCTTTCCATAGTGTTGATTGACGTTTAACATTTAACCCCATATATTCAGCAACTGTCGGTAACATATCGTAACGGTACTCATCAGCGAAGTTTCGTGCACCGATCTCAGTTCCCATATACCAGCCGTTAAATGGGGCAGCTGGATAAGTAATCCCACCAACGTCAAGTGACATATCTGAAATAATCGGAACAGCATACCATTGTAAACTGAGGTCAGAAAACCACTCATAATCAGGGTGATGAATCGGCACTTCTAATAAGACATGTTCAGGAATCTCAAACCATTTCG
>NZ_AKIF01000143.1 GCF_000269905.1 Alkalibacillus haloalkaliphilus C5 | reverse complement strand
TCGTACCACCACCCACCGTACGCACCACGCCACCACACAAAAAACACCCTCCGCAGCTCACAACTGCAGAGGGCCTTCCCCAATCGTTCTCACTTAAAATATCCCCAACAACTTCTTCTTTTTCACTTCCATCGGTGGATTGCCAATGACTAATTCATCTTGAACGACTGCTTCGGCACTTTCTTTAAAAAGCTCCACTATAAAGTCACCGTAGCGTTTACCAATTATGTCGTAAGCTTCTTCCATATAAAAGCCGCGGGTCGTCGTGTTGTGCGCATCTGATGCGATAAAATGAACGAGATTCGCTTCAATCAACTGAAAGCAGAAGCTCTGAATCTTCTTCCCGAACTTACCGCCAACACTTGAAGCGGTAAGTTGCGTTAATGTCCCACGTTTCACAAATTCGTATAAAATGTTCGGATGTTTGACAAAAGCGCTATTGCGTTCTGGGTGTACGATAACCGGTTGGTATCCCATACGCTGTAATTCAAATAACTTGTCCTTCGTATAACGTGGTACTTGTGAAGACGGTAGTTCGACTAATATGTATTTTGTTTCGTCACCTAATGGCATCGCTGTGCGCTCTTCCAATATAGACTCAATATCACCATTAATTCGAATCTCTTGGCCTGGCAATACCGTTAAGTCGATATTTCGCTGTTCGAATTCAGCATTCAAAGTGGCAACACGTTCGATGACGTTCTCTCTCTCATTTTCGTATCGCCCATTTAAGTGATGGGGAGTTGCATAAATAGTCGTGATCCCTTCCTGACGAGCTTGGTGTGCCATCTTGACGCTATCTTCTATTGTTTGCGCACCGTCGTCAACACTAGGAAGGATATGACTGTGTAAATCGATCATAAAAAAGGTCCTCCTGTTGACTATAGTTAACCTTATTATCGACAAAATTCTCATCTATTTTATCCGACAATATAACTATCTTTCTGCTTAAACATAAAAGTCTCACAGGCCTAAATACCTATGAGACTTCCAGCTTCCAATTCTTAGTTATAGTAATATAAGTAGTTACTATCTTTCACGTCTTTATCGTTTAAGACAGCACCGAGTAAGTTCGCGTTGGCTTGTTCTAACAATTCTTTCGCGCGTTTAGCTGCATCTTTCTCTGTCTTTTTACTACGGACGACGAGTAAAGCACCGTCAGTTTCGTTCGCTAAAATTTGAGGATCCGTTACAGCTAAGACTGGTGGTGTATCGAAAATCACTAAATCATAGCTTTGCTTTGCAATACCAACTAATTCTCGCATTCTATTAGATGCAAGCAACTCTGAAGGGTTTGGTGGAATTGGCCCACAAGTTAATAGGTCTAGATTATCGACTTTTGACTCATGTACAAGCTGTTCTAACGTATGATCGCCAACTAAAAGGTTACTCAAACCGAACGTATTACTAATACGGAAAGTGTAATGAACAGTCGGACGACGCATATCTGCATCAACTAACAATACTTTCTTCCCTTGTTGAGCAAAAGCAATCGCTAAGTTAGCAGCCGTAAGACTTTTACCTTCACTTTGGGTCGTTGATGTTACGACCATCGTTGAAAGTTCTTGATCCACTGATGAAAATTGTAAATTCGTTCTTAACGTTCGATATTGTTCACTAACTGGTGACTTAGGCTGTTCATGAGTGACTAACGTTTTATGTTGTTGTGCTCTTTGTAATGTCGTTTTACGAGCCAATATTAACACCCTTTCTCGCCTTGCGCGACTTTCTCGTTGCATTACCTTCTTCAAGGTCAATTGTTGAAATAATACCCATGACCGGCATCTCTAATGAACTCTCAAGATCTTCTTCCGTTTTGATCGTGTTGTCTAAGTATTCTAGTAAGAAAGCTAAACCGACACCTACCATTAAACCTAATACGAATGCGATCGCTAGATTCAGTGATAAGTTTGGGCTAATTTGAGAAGGATCTGCTTGATGCATTGCTTCAGATAAAATACCGACGTTATCGACATTCATATAAGAAGGAATTTCGTTTTTAAAGATTTCAACTGTCGTATTGGCAATGTCTACTGCTTGATCGTGATCAGGCCCAGTCACTTGGACGCTAACGACTTGTGACTGATCCGCATTGTTTACACTAATTCGATTAGCTAACTGACTAGCTGACAATTCTAAACCTAGATCGTCAATGACTAAATCTAAAATAGCAGGACTTTGAATAATGACATTATAAGTATTAATTAATTCTACATTCGTTCTAATTTCATTTGATGTAATTTCCTGCTGTTGTTGATCGGCTTGGTTAACGATAAACTGTGAATTCGCTTCGTATTGAGGTGTCATAAAAAATGTCGTCGCAACGAAACTCAACACTAAAGCAATCGCTGTCACAATCGCTATTAAACCTAATCGTTTCTTTAGTATTTCCCAAATCTCTTGTAGTGAAATTGTTTCTTCCATCTGTTTTTTCCTCCGGTACTTCCAATTATCGTAAATATCATTTTAAGATTATAACACAATCTACTAAACTTGTTGTAGAAAAATTGAGTTTTCTGTCAAATTGTCTTATAATTTATATAAATCATTATACCAAATAACCACTACTTTAACCTACAATTTCCAAAAATTACTGTAACAACTTTGAAATAAACTTACCAATTTCTGTTGAATTTCCAATTTCCGTTTGCTAGTATTATTCACAGCGTAATTAATATAGTTATATAGGCCTAAGGGGAGAGGTCGAATTAACTATGAAACTTTAAATGCCGTATAATGATGTAAAGTGCCGGGACTTATATTATGGGGATATTTACGAAGGGGACAGGTTCATATGACTTATCGAAAGCGGTTGTCTAGTCTGATCTTTTTAGACACGTTGATTGTACTTGGGTCTATATACCTAAGTACGCTAATTCTTTACAACACTTTTGTGATCGATGAAGCAATCATTATGCTTTCATCAGCCATTCTATTAGCTATGCACCATTTATTAGCAATGGCACGGGGACTCTATCACAAAGTATGGGAGTATGCTAGTATAAGAGAATTAATGGCGATCTTCTATGTCGTCACACTCTCAATCGCAGTAACAGCTGTAGCACAACTCGTCATATTTGGAACAGTTTACATAAGAGCATTAGCTGTGGCGTGGATGCTACACATATTATTAATTGGTGGCTCGCGCTTTGCTTGGCGAATTATTAGAGACGAATTTATTAAAGGAAGAAGCAAAGGTCAGAAGCGGACGCTCGTCGTCGGAGCTGGAGCTGGAGGCGCAATGGTCGCTCGTCAATTACAATCAAGTGATGAAAGCGAATTGAATCCAGTAGCTTTCTTAGACGATGACTTTACGAAAAAGAACATGCAGCTATTAGGCATTCCAGTCGCAGGAAAAGTTAAACATTTAAAAGAAGTGGTGGAAGATTACGACATAGACCATATCATTATAGCCATTCCTTCACTAACCCGCGAACGTTTGAATGAGATCTTCAGCAAATGTTCCGAAACGAAAGTTAAAACACAAATCATTCCGAAGTTTGAAGACTTAGCAACAGGTAAGGTTTCAGTAAGCCAATTACGAGATGTCGAAGTAGAAGACTTACTAGGCCGTGACCCAATTGATTTAGATATGTACAGTATTGCCGAGACTATTGGAGGGCGCACGGTTTTAATTACAGGAGCGGGTGGTTCAATCGGGTCAGAAATATGCCGACAAATAGCCCCGTTTGAACCAAAACACATGATCATCCTCGGTCATGGAGAGAACAGCATTTACCAAATCGAAAGAGAGTTACGAAATCGTTATGACGGTCGTTTTACCATTACACCAATCATAGCCGATATAAAAGATCGAGATCGCATTTTTGAAATGATGAAGCAGTACAATCCAGATGTTGTCTACCACGCAGCAGCACATAAACACGTACCATTAATGGAATTCAATCCACGTGAAGCCGTGAAAAATAACGTCTTCGGTACGAAAAATGTCGCCGATGCAGCACATGAAAACAACGTCGGAACATTCGTACTCGTTTCAACCGATAAAGCCGTTAACCCAACGAACGTAATGGGTGCAACAAAACGCGTTGCCGAAATGGTTATCCAAAACTTATCACAACGAAGCCAGACGAGATTTTTAGCCGTCCGTTTCGGAAACGTCTTAGGTAGCCGTGGCAGTGTTATACCACTATTCAAAGAACAAATTCGTCAAGGTGGACCAGTTACCGTGACAGACCCAGAGATGACACGCTACTTCATGACCATTCCAGAAGCAAGTCAACTTGTTATTCAAGCGGGATCACTAGCACGCGGTGGCGAAATTTTTGTCTTAGATATGGGCGAACCAGTTAAAATAGTTGATTTGGCCAAAAACTTAATCAAACTATCAGGTTATTCACTTGATGAGATTGGCATTGAATTCACAGGCATCCGCCCAGGTGAGAAAATGTACGAAGAACTCCTTGGCGAAGACGAAATATCAGATAAACAAGTCTTCCCGAAAATCTACATCGGAAAATGCACCTTTGATAACGTACGCGGGGTACATCAAGCAGTTGACGGTCTGTTAGAGAGAAACGAAGATCAACTTAAAGACGAACTCATGGACTTTATCGAAGTGAAACCAGAGAAAGTGACAGAATTAGCATAGGGGGATACGAGCGTGAAACAAGTAAAAAAAGCAATCATTCCAGCCGCTGGTCTAGGTACACGCTTCCTACCAGCAACTAAAGCATTACCGAAAGAAATGCTACCAATCGTCGACAAACCGACGATTCAATATATCGTAGAAGAAGCAATCGAATCAGGCATTGAAGATATCATTATCGTCACAGGTAAAGGGAAACGTGCAATCGAAGACCACTTCGACAATGCATACGAATTAGAAGATACACTCATTGAAAAAGAAAAATACGACCTACTCGAAAAAGTGAAAAAATCATCAAACGTTGACCTTCACTACATTAGACAAAAAGAACCAAAAGGTTTAGGACACGCTGTATGGTGCGCACGTAAATTCATTGGTGATGACCCATTTGCGGTATTATTAGGGGATGACATCGTAAGAGCAGAAACACCAGGTCTAAAGCAACTCATTAACGAATACGACCGTACAGGCAAATCAATCATCGGTGTTCAACAAGTCCCAGACGGCGAAACAGACCGTTACGGCATTATCGATCCATTAGAACAAGACGGACGTCTATACCGCGTTAACAATTTCGTAGAAAAGCCAGTACTAGGCCAAGAACCATCTAACTTAGCGATTATGGGCCGTTACGTTCTGAAGCCAGAAGTAATGGACTTTTTAGGTCAGCATAAGGTTGGGTCTGGAAATGAAATTCAATTAACAGATGCGATTCAAATGTTAAACGAGCTACAGTCTGTATACGCTTATGACTTTGAAGGCCGTCGTTATGATGTTGGAGAGATTAAAGGGTTCTTGAAGACGACGATTGAGATGTCGCTTGAGCGTGAAGATGTGAGAGACGAGATTTTGGAGTTTATGTGTGAAATTGTAGAAAAACATAAGGTGATTTAATAAGACTGGAAGGAAGTTCAGCAATGACTAATGATCGTATTTACTTGTCTTCACCTCACATGAGTGATGAAGGATATGAACAACAATATGTACAAGAAGCATTTGATACAAACTGGATTGCACCATTAGGAAGTAATGTGAACGGATTTGAACAAGAGTTAGCCGATAAAGTTGGAATTAAATCAGCTGCTGCACTGTCGTCAGGTACAGCAGCTATTCATTTAGCGCTTAGGGCTGCAGGAATTGGACAAGGAGACATCGTTTTTTGTCCGACTCTAACGTTTTCAGCAACGGCAAACCCAATTATTTATCAAGGTGCAACACCAGTGTTTATCGATAGTGATTTTAAAACTTGGAATATGTGCCCTGATGCATTAGAAGAGGCATTTAAAAAGTATCCAGAAGTTAAAGCAGTCATCGTTGTTCACCTTTATGGTCTATCAGCAGATTTAGACCGTATTGTAGATCTGTGTACTCAATATAACGTTACATTAATAGAAGATGCTGCAGAATCACTAGGTACTTATTACAAAGGTAAGCAAACTGGAACATTTGGTGATTACGGTATTTTCTCATTCAATGGTAACAAGATCATTACCACTTCTGGTGGTGGAATGCTTGTTTCTAATAATGAAAAGATGGTAGAAAAGGTTAGGTTCTGGGCAACACAATCACGTGACCAAGCACGACACTATCAACATAGTGAACTAGGTTTCAACTATCGAATGAGTAATGTCGTTGCTGGAATCGGTAGAGGTCAATTAAAGGTATTAGATGAACGAGTGCAGAAGAAGAAAAAAATCTATGAAACTTATAAACGTGAACTAAGTGATGTTGTAGGTATTGGTTTTATGCCAGAAAACGACTTTGATGATCCTAACTACTGGTTAAGTTGTATTACATTAAACGAAAATGTACAACCAACTGATATTATGGATGCATTAGATGAAGAAAATATCGAATCAAGACCAATTTGGAAGCCAATGCATATGCAGCCATACTTTGATCAATATGATTTTGTCGGTGAAGGTGTGGCAGAGAAGTTGTTTGAAACAGGCATTTGTTTGCCTTCAGATACTAAGATGACTGATGATCAAATTAGTAGAATTATAAATAATATTAAATCAATGTGGTGGTTAGATGTTAAATAGTTTATATCGAAATTATTTTAAGAGGGTAATAGATTTCACGCTTGCATTAATAGCAATTATTTTACTAAGCCCAATACTTGTTTTAGTTGCTCTTTTAGTAAGGGTTAAATTAGGAAGTCCAGTTCTCTTCAAGCAAAATCGTCCTGGACTAAATGAGAAATTATTTACAATGTATAAATTTAGGACAATGAGTGACCAAAGAGATAGGAATGGTGACTTGTTGCCTGACCAACAGAGAATCACAACATTTGGAAGACTGTTACGCTCAACATCATTAGATGAATTACCCGAGTTGTTTAATATATTAAAGGGCGATATGTCTATAGTTGGCCCTAGACCATTACTTATAAGATATTTACCCTATTATACTGAAGAGGAAAGGTTACGCCATTCTGTAAGGCCGGGTCTGACAGGGCTGTCACAAGTGAATGGAAGGAATGTTTTAGAATGGGACACGCGTTTAAAACTTGATGTAAATTATGCTAACGAGATGTCTTTCAAAGAAGATATTAATATTATGTTACTTACTATAAAAAAAGTGATATGGAGAAGTGATATAGTAGTTGGAGATCAGCATGTTTTGAAGAATTTAGACGAGGAAAGAGTGGTGGTTAGTACCTATGAAGATAAATAAACTAGGGATTGAAGACATTGACTTTTATAGAAATGACATTATAGACATGTTAAATGATTCTTTTATGAAAAGTTTTCCTAATGTG
>NZ_AKIF01000142.1 GCF_000269905.1 Alkalibacillus haloalkaliphilus C5 | reverse complement strand
TACCAGCAATGGTTAGAGACAGTCCAGATACATTTCCAGTAGCATGGATTATGGCCATTTTAGTGGGTTTACTATTAAGTTATAGCCCTGTTCGAACGTTTTTTAAAGAAGCGGACACAGTCTTCTTATTAAGTGTAGAAAATCGCCTAAAACCTTATATTAAAAACTCGATCGTTTATAGCTTCATTATGCAAAGTTATTGGATTGCGATTTTTATATTTGCTTTATCTCCGTTATATTTTACGGTTTATGAGGAAGTTAGTTCTACTTATTTATTATTTGTTTTAGTTTTTGCTTTAGTTCTTAAAGTAGGGAACTTATTTGCGACTTGGTTCATCCAAAAAACGCGTGAACAAGGGCTTCATTATTTAGATATGGCGATCCGACTCGTTATTAACGTCTTTGCGTTGTTCTTTTTGGCGATTGGACAACCATATTATTCATTTATAGCAGCTTTATTGTTAGTTGGGGTTGTATTTTTGAATTACCACAATGTCTATAAGAAGTTTAGTTTACCGTGGGATGATCTTATAGAAAAAGAGGAAGCGAGACTACAATTCTTCTATCGAATTGCCAACATGTCAACAGACGTTCCTGACTTAAAGCGTAAGCCGAAAAAACGTCATGGACTTGTTCGTTTTGTAACAAGTAGAATGCCTTTAAGACAAAATCAAACTTTTATTTATTTGTATAGCATTACATTTATTAGAAGTGGTGATTATTTAGGCATGTACTTAAGGCTTATGCTGTTAGCGGTATTTTTCGCATTTTGGATTCCTGCATTTTGGGGGAAGATTATTTTTGCTATGTTGTTTTTATTTTTGACAGGATTTCAATTTATTACAATTTACAATCACCACCGATCACTCGATTGGATTAAATTGTATCCAGTGCCACATGTGTTAAGAACAAAAGCGGTTCATCAGTTAATATTAGTTTTAATGTTACTTAAAATTATCGTGATGGGTATTGTCTTCTTCTTTGCTACAGATTTAATGGGTGCATTAATTTACGGTAGTTTAGCTATTGCGTTTGCTGTGTTGTTTGAAGCCTTTTATGTAAAAGGGCGCATTCGTAAATTAGGGACGTAAAATAGGGATGAATCAAAAGGTTATGCTAAGAGTTTATTTAGCATAGCCTTTTTCTTTTAGATGGTGGGGGAATTTTCACTTTTGTCTGATAAAGCGTTCACACGCTGATGTTCACAAACGACAAGAATAGTGTTAAAATCATCAAGGTTTAATGATAGAGATAGAATAGAAAGGTTCGATCATCAATGGTAGGACAGAAACGAAAAACACATTTATCTAGAATAGAACAAATGCTTTATATTATAGTTGGTTCTGCAATTGTGGCGGTAGCCTATAATGGGTTTTTACTTCCGAATTACGTCGCTGCAGGTGGGGCTAGCGGTATTAGTACGATTACTGAAGCTTTATTTGGATTAGAGCCTGCATATGTTATTTGGGGATTAAATATACCATTATTATTTGTCGCTTATTATTTACTCGGAAAAGGTTCTGCATTTCGTTCGTTATCAGGTTCGTTAATTTTACCTTTTTTCGTTTATTTAACACGAAATATAGATGCGTTTGTGCAAGATCCTTTGCTGGCGGCGTTGTTCGGTAGTTTAGGTGTCGGTGTCGGTTTAGGGATCGTCTTTTTGGGTGACGCATCAACAGGTGGAACGGCGTTATTAGCACAACTGATTAATAAGTATACGAACTTATCGTTAGGTGCTAGTATTGCTGTTGTCGATGGTATGATTGTATTAACGGCTATTGTCGTATTCGATATTGAACTCGGTTTATATGCTTTAATTGGTGTTTATATGACAAGTAAGTCGATTGATTTAGTTCAAACAGGCTTTAATAAGACGAAGACGACTCTCATTATTTCGAATGAATATTTGGACGTACAAGAAGCGATCTACACTAGAGTAGACCGAGGTGTTACACGTTTATCAGCCCAAGGTGGCTTTACAGACAAAGAACGTCCTGTCTTAATGTGTGTTGTCAATTCATCTGAATTAGGCGTTTTAAAACGTACTATTAAAGAGGTGGACCCTGAAGCATTTGTTATCGTCACGGATTCAGCAGAGGTCGTAGGCAGAGGATTTTATGACCCAGCATAAATAATAAGGAGATGATCCTATGTATAGGATCATCTCCTTATTATTTATTTATGATCTTCTTGATACTTTTTATAACCGTGAATTAACGCTTTAGCAGCTGTTGATAGTGCGCGTTCATCAAAGTCAAATTTAGGGTGATGGTGCGGGTATGCATGCCCTTCGATTTGTGCACCAGTAAAGAAAAACGTTCCTGGTCGTTCTTCTAAATAGTAGGCAAAATCTTCACCGCCCATAATCGGGTCAACTTCTTCATATCCAATTACGCCAGGAATCTCATTAGCGTTTTCTAAATAATACTCTGCTTCTTTTGCATGATTAACGACAGGTGGATAGCCTTTAACGTAATCTAATTCATAGTCAGCATCATAGCTGATTGTAATGCCTTTTAAAATTTTATGCATTTCATCGATTACTTCATCTTGAACTTCTTTATCTAAAATACGAACTGTTCCTGTTAGAGACGTCGTATCAGGGATGACGTTAAATGCATTTCCGCCTTCGATTTTACCGATTGATAACACAGCTGGTTGTAAAGGGTTAATGCGGCGGCTAACGACTTGTTGTAATTCTACAATCGCTTGGCCGGCCATCACTACAGGGTCTTTCGTTTGTTGTGGAAGGGCACCATGTCCACCTTTTCCTTTAAACGTAATGGTGAAACGGTCAGCACCTGCCATGAAAGGTCCTTTTGTCGTTTCGATTTTATTCAACGGTGTACTAGCCATAAGTGTGTACCAAATACAGCATCAACACCTTCTAATGCACCTTCGTCGATCATCGGTTTAGCTCCACCTGGGGCATACTCTTCAGCTGGCTGGTGTAAAAAGACTAACGTACCAGGTAGTTCATCTTTAAACTGTAGTGCAGCTTCAGCGACAGCTAGAAGCGATGCTGTATGGCCATCATGACCGCATGCATGCATCACACCGTCTACTTTTGATTTATAAGGAACATCATTTTCCTCTTGAATCGGTAACGCGTCAAAGTCAGCGCGTAATGCAACTGTTTTACCGGGTTTACCACCTTCAAGGGTTGCAACAATACCGTAACCCCCGATATTGCTCTTGTAAGGAATACCTAATTCATCGTAACGATTCTCAATATATTTTGCTGTTTCTTTTTCATGAAATGAAAGCTCGGGATGTTGGTGAAGATAACGACGATCTTCTACCATACGTTCGTAAAGTCCATCAATTTTTTCATAAAGCTGTTCCCACATGTTTGTATCTCCCTTCTCCATTTAAATTAACTTAATTATAACAGAATTTTCGAGAAACGTAATAAATGAAATCAGGGAGATAAAAAATAGGCCACGCGAATTATGGCGTGACCTAATCATAATTATTGAAAGCTGCGGTCTTGAAGTAATCGTTCGATTTCTTCTTTATGGTGAGTTTCGTCTGCAATTAAATCTTCTAATTTGACAGCAAGTTCAGTATATCCTAATTCTTCAGCTTGTTGTTTACGTTGTTCGTAACGGTCAATGGTGTCTTTTTCAGCTTGCAATGCTGCTTCAAGTAAATCTTTTACTTCTGTCAATTGCTCAACAGGTGCTGGTGTTGTCGTTGGTGTTCCACCTAATGTTTTAATTTTTTCTGATAAGTATAATGCGTGAGAGGTCTCATCTTGTACCTCGCTTTCAAAAAACGGCTTTAACACTTGTCGGTAAAGTCCAGTAACGACTGAAGCGTTGTACGTATACATAATAATCGCACCGTACTCGTGAGCCAAATCCTCATTCAAACCATCAATCAGTTGTTTTAATTTTTGTTCCATAGAAATCACCTCTTAATTAGTGTTTTTACTATACGATACCCGTCTTAATGTGAGTTGAAACAAATAACTTTATGCTCTCAGTCTATAGTCTGAGATATAAACATACTGTAGAATGTTACATAAAGATGGAAATGCCACTATAATAAAGATATCAATTCATTTTAGAGTATTTAAACTTGATCGATTAAAGGTGTGATTTAAGTGTTTCGTTTCTTAAAATGGTTATTCGCAGTTTCACTGATCTTTTTCGGTGTGACATTAATCTTGCAAAATTTACAAATTATTACCCTGGAAATATCAGATGCGTTTGTTGGGGCATGGCCGCTCATTTTTGTCGTGTTAGGTCTTATGTTATTTGTTAATTATTTCAGGACAACGCCTGGCGGTAGCTGGTTTTGGGGTCTATTTTTCTTAATATTTGGTTCGTTGCTACTAGCGGGTAATTATGGTTATGCTGATTTTTCTTTTCGTGACTTTTGGAAGCTATGGCCACTTATACTCGTTTATATTGGAGCAAGTTTAGTAACTGAAAAAAAAACTAAAGGCATCCAGGTTTATGCTAATGGCGCACGTAACAGTAATGACCATCGATCTAAAGTTGTAGACAAGTTCGATGATGATTTTTTTGAGGATTCGAATGAATATGTTGATTTTGAAGAAGAGGAAGAAGTAGGTAAAAAGCGAACGGGTCGTTATATACACCATGTACAAAAAGGAAGAAATTTTATTACAAATTTAAATTTATCCCGTGAAAATTGGTCTCTAGAACCGATGGATGTGTGGGCATTTATCGGTGATATTTATATCGATTTCTCTAAAGCTTATATACCTGAAAAAGAAACAAAAGTCGTATTACGAGGGTATATTGGAGATATCGTATTAAAAGTACCTGAACATGTTGCAGTTAAAGTGTATGGTCAAGCGAGTATTGGTGATATAACAGTGTTCGGCGAAAATCGTTCGGGCATGTACAGCTCACTCAGTTACCAGTCAGATGACTATAAAGAAGCAACACGAAAATTAAACATTTATGTGAAGTGCCAAATCGGTGATGTGAAAGTGATTTCAGTTTAGGGTGTGGAATATGTTTAAAAAGTTAGAAGGTATTCGTTATCAATTAATCGGTAGTTATTTGTATGCTGTTTACTTTTCTTTATTAATAATCGCTTTAATACTCTTTTTTTCACACTCTGTCATTCAGCCAATCTGGTTGGAAGTTGAAGCGATTATTCTTACTCTTATTGTGACTGCTTTAACGTTGTCTTTAGTTGGTCTTTATGTGATGTTTCGCCAAGGTGGTAATGTTAAAGATCGATTGCAAGAGCTTTCTATTTTTATAGCGACATTATCTGAAGGAAAGTTTAATGCTACTCTTCTTATGAAAGAGTCAAAAGATGAGTTTAGTACATTAGGTCATGAATTAAATGATTTAGCTCATAAAGTTAAAGGGCAAGTGAAATCGTTAGAGAGAATGGCTGAAGAAAAGTCAGAGTATGCCAAACAAGCACACTTAGCAGCAACGGTTGAAGAGAGACAAAGATTGGCTCGTGATTTGCATGATGCCGTTAGCCAACAGCTGTTTGCATTGTCGATGATGTCACAAGCGACGAGTAAAATTATTGATAAAAAGCCAGAGCAGGCAAAAGAACAAATAGAGGAAATCTCGCAAATGGCACTTCAAGCACAAAATGAAATGCGTGCCTTGTTGTTACATTTACGTCCTGTTCATTTATCAGGCGAGTCATTACATGAAGGAATTGATCGGTTAATTGAAGAATTAAAACAACGTTGCCATATTCACTTTAAAGTCGATGTTGACCAAGAGTTACAGCTTTCGCATTCAAAAGAAGAGCATATTTTTCGAATCGCACAAGAATCTTTATCTAATGCTTTACGTCATGCGAATGCTATGAACATTGAGGTAAGAATTAAAGAGAAAGATTTAATCTATATATATATTAGTGATGATGGTGATGGTTTTAATTTAGATCAACAGATGAATGCGAAAGCTTCATATGGATTGAACTCGATTAAAGAACGGTGCGAAGAGATCGGTGGTACGTTTGATATTAAATCAAAACAAGGTGAAGGAACTTATATCGATATTCGCATTCCAAAGTAAAGGGTGATGGAAACCGATGAATCAGATCAGGTTAGTTATTGTTGATGACCATGATGTTGTTAGAAAAGGGATCAAGACGTATTTAATGACTGAAGATGAGATTGATGTCGTTGGAGAGGCTTCAAGCGGGCATGAAGGAGCAGACATCGTTCTAAAAGAAAAGCCAGACGTCGTGTTAATGGATTTAATTATGGAAAACGGAACAGGTATTGAAGCAACACAGCGAATTGTTGAGCAATTGCCAGATTGTAAGGTTATTATATTAACAAGCTATTACGATGATGAAAAGGTATTCCCAGCGTTGGAGGCAGGTGCATTCAGTTATATGCTAAAAACATCATCTGCTGATGAGATTGCTGAAGCGGTAAAAAAGGCTGCAAACGGCGAAAATGTCATTGAACCGAAAGTGCTGGTAAAATGATGACACGTATGCGCTCACCTGAAAAACAACTTCACGAAGATTTGACTCAAAGAGAACTTGAAGTATTAATATGTATTGGAAATGGGCTGACGAATGCAGAGATCAGTGAAAAACTGTTTATCGGAATTAAAACTGTGAAGACACACGTTAGCCACGTCTTGCATAAATTAGAAGTGCAGGACCGAACTCAGGCAGCGGTATATGCACATCAAAAAGGGTTAATGAAATAGCATATGCTCTATTAAGAAACGCTAATCAAATGCGGATGACGTATTTGGTTGGCGTTTTTTATTGTTTTGTGTAGGACTTGCATGAGAATTTATCAGCGCTCGGGGCATTTATCAGCGTTCGCGAGGATTTATCAGCGCTCGTGAGGAATTATCGGCTCTGGCAATAATTTGGCTTTCGCGTAATTATTTTGGCGCTCGCGGGGATTAATCCGGCGCTCACGATTTTTTTCTGGCGCTCGAAAAGATAATTTGGCGCACGCGTAAATTAATTCAGTGCTCCTACAATTAATTGAGTTTACAATAAATGTTTTGTCGAAAAAAATAGACTATAATATAATGTAGAGTGGTTTATTGTGAAGATTAATAATTGAGGTGGCATTATGGCCGTTAAAACATATATGAGAAACGCGTTTGGTAAATGGCGCTGGGTGCTATATAGTGTCGGTTTATTAATCGTGTTAAGTTTATTAGGATTTATGTTCATCTTATTAGGTGGGCGCTTTGTCGTAGATGACCAACACTTCGTATTCTCTGAGTCGACTGTACTTGAGACGGAAGATGGAGATGAAGTTGTAAAATTATATGACGAAAATAGAACTTATGTGCCGTTAGAGACAGTGCCAGAACATGTCGTCGATGCGTTTTTAGCAATTGAGGACCATCGCTTTTACGAGCATAGCGGAGTAGACATATGGGCTGTTGGACGAGCATTGTACCGTGATGTGACGACATGGAGTAAGACAGAGGGTGCTAGT
>NZ_AKIF01000141.1 GCF_000269905.1 Alkalibacillus haloalkaliphilus C5 | reverse complement strand
ATGCGTGATTATTTTTATAACACTTGCAATGCTTTATTAGCAATATCTTTACGGTAAAACACATCTTTTGAATCTAATTTCTTCATCTCTGCATAAACTTGATCTTTCGCTTGAGCGATTGTGTCCCCTTTTGCACCAACTAATAGCACACGACCACCGTTAGTTCGCCAATACTCATTTTCGTATTTCGAACCTGCATGAAAAGTTAATGCTTGAGGGCTCAAATCTTCTAATCCTTTAATAGGTTTACCTTTTTCATATGAACTTGGATACCCTTCTGAAGCTAATACAACACCAACCACTGAATCTTGAGACCAATTTAATGCAACCGGTTTTTCATTTAGCACGCTTTCTATAATTTCTACTAAGTCTGATTGTAAGCGTGGTAGTATAACTTGTGCTTCAGGGTCACCAAACCTTGCGTTAAACTCGATTACTTTTGGCCCTTCTAGTGTTGCAATTAAACCAGCATATAAAAAGCCCGTAAAAGAACGGTTATGGTCAACTAACGCTTGAGCGGTTGGCTTTAGTATTTCTTGAATTGCCTGTTCATACACCTTTTGGCTAATTTGTGGGACTGGTGAGTATGCCCCCATACCGCCTGTGTTTGGACCTTGATCTTGATCGAAAGCTCTCTTATGGTCCTGGGACATAACCATTGGGTATACGTTAGTGCCATTAACGAATGCCATTAATGAGAACTCCTCACCTTCAAGGAATTCCTCAATAACGACACGACTTCCCGCTTCACCGAACTGCGCATCTCCTAACATTAAATCAACCGCTTGCTCTGCTTCCTTAACACTCATTGCAACAGTAACACCTTTACCAGCAGCTAATCCATCTGCCTTAATAACAATTGGAGCACCTTGCTGTTGAATATATCCTTTCGCTGCTTGTGGGTCTTCAAACGTTTTATGCTTTGCAGTTGGAATGTTGTAATCTTGCATAATTGATTTTGCAAAGTTTTTACTCCCTTCAATATAGGCCGCTTCTGCTGTCGGGCCAAATACTTTGAGACCTTCATTCTCAAACTTATTAACGATTCCGTCCATGAGCGGTGCTTCAGGTCCTATAATCGTTAAGTCTATTTGATGGGTTTTTACAAAATCGATTAACTGCTCATGCTGATTCTCTTCAATCGGTTCAACATGTGCTACATCCTTCATCCCATCATTTCC
The DNA here is from genome assembly GCF_000269905.1 of Alkalibacillus haloalkaliphilus C5. Taxonomy (GTDB): domain Bacteria; phylum Bacillota; class Bacilli; order Bacillales; family Alkalibacillaceae; genus Alkalibacillus; species Alkalibacillus haloalkaliphilus_A. The sequence continues at coordinate 6,269 of NZ_AKIF01000141.1, read as the reverse complement.
TGGTGCAACGACTACTTGATCTACACGCTCACTTTGGTTTAACTTCCAAGCTAAAACGTGCTCACGACCTCCGCGTCCAACGACTAACACTTTCATCTCAACACCCCTTTTCACCATGCCAAAAATTGTTAATTCGGCGATTTTGAGATTTTTTCGGCGAAATTTTGATTTTTTCGGCGAAAATTAAAATAATCCGGCGAATTTACATCATATTCCGGCGAACACCGAAAAAACTTAATGTTTAAAGTGACGGACTCCGGTAAATACCATCGCAATGCCATACTCGTTACACTTCTTAATCGAATCAGCATCACGCTTTGAGCCACCTGGTTGAATAATCGCTGTTATGCCTGCTTGATGTGCGGCTTCTACCGTATCATCCATTGGGAAAAAGGCATCTGATGCCATGACTGCACCTTTGGCTTTTTCACCTGCTTGCTCAATAGCAATATTGGCTGCTCCAACACGATTCATTTGACCGGCACCAACACCTATTGTCTGGTTTTCATTAGCAAGTAAAATGGCATTCGACTTCACATGCTTCATCACTTTCCATGCAAATTTCATATTCGTCCACTCTTCATCAGAGGGCTTGCGATCTGTTACGATGTCATACTGCATGTCACTTTCAAGATATCTGTCTTCATCTTGAATAAGTAATCCACCTGATACAGTGCTTAGCTTCTCTTGAGGTTCTCCTTGATGAACAGGGACTTGTAAAAGTCTAATGTTTTTCTTTTGCGTCAAAATGTTTAAAGCTTCTTCTGTAAAGCTCGGCGCGATTACAATCTCTAAAAATATTTGACTTAAGTCTTGGGCGACAACTTCATCAACTTCACGATTAAATGCGACAATTCCGCCGAAAATTGAAACAGGATCTGCATCATAAGCACGGTCATATGCTTCTTTTAACGTTCGGCCAATTCCAACACCACACGGGTTTGTATGTTTCACAGCAACAGCTGCAGGTTCTTCAAATTCTTTTACAATCGTTAAAGCACTATCAGCATCTTGAATGTTGTTGTAGGAAAGCTCTTTGCCATGTAGCTGGTTAGCGTTAACGAGTGAAGAGTTTTCGGCAAACGGATGTTTATAAAAAGCAGCTGATTGGTGAGGGTTCTCACCGTAACGTAACGTTTGCTGACGCTCGTATGTCACCGTCTTCGTTTCAGGGAACTTTTCATCCGCTTGCTCTGTTAAATAATCAGCCACAAGTGCATCATATTGAGCAGTATGCCTGTAAACTTTCGCGGCTAGTTTACGATTTAACTCTTCTAAAGAACTCGAATCACTTAAATGGTCAATAACGGTGCCGTAATCCGCTGGGTCAACAACGACTGTAACGTCTTGATGATTTTTGGCTGCTGCACGTAACATTGCTGGGCCACCGATATCAATGTTTTCTATAGCATCTTCAAACGACACACCTTCTTGCGCAACTGTTTCTTTAAACGGATATAAGTTTACGACAACAAGGTCAATTGTCTCGATCGCTTGTTCCTTCAACGCTGCCATATGATGATTGTCATCATGTTTAGCTAATAATCCAGCGTGAACATTAGGATGTAACGTCTTCACTCGACCATCTAATATTTCCGGGAAATGAGTTATATCAGAAATATTGATGACGTTTAATCCCGCTTCTTCTAAAGCTTTTTTAGTCCCACCGGTCGAGATGACGTCATAGCCTAACTCTGTTAACTGCTTTGTAAAATTGATTACACCTGTTTTATTAGAAACACTAATTAATGCGCGTTTATTTCCCAACTAGCTCATCCTCTCGTATGATTTTCGTTAATGTTTTGGGATAAAGTTCATGTTCAACTTGCCTGATCTTCTGTTGAAGTGTTTCATATGTATCTCTCTCTTCTACTTCTACAGCCTGTTGAGAAATGATCGGACCTGTGTCGACTCCTTCATCAATGTAATGAACGGTCACACCCGTTTCCATCACTCCAGCGTCTAACGCTTGAGCAATGGCATCCTTTCCAGGGAAGTTAGGCAATAACGAAGGGTGAACGTTTACGATACGATCTTCATAAGGCTTTAAAAGGGTTGGGCCGACAATACGCATATAGCCAGCGAGCGCAATCCATTCAATGCCGTGACTTTGAATAGCGTCCAATACAGCTTGCTCATACGTTACTTTGTCTTCAAAGCTTTTCGGCGATATACTTCGAGTAGGAATACCTAACCTTTCAGCTCGTTGTAGTGCGTAGGCATCGTCTCGGTCTGTCATTAATAAAACGACTTCATATGCTCCTGTTGACTGATTAACAATCGCTTCAAAATTCGATCCACTACCTGAAGCTAATACAGCAAGCTTCTTCATCATTTTGCCTCCCCCGTTAGTAACAGTTCGCCAGTTTCATTAACTGATCCAATGACGTAAGCTTCTTCACCCAATTCTTTAATGTGTAGCAATGCTTCATCAACATCTCGTCTATTAATAACAACAACCATCCCAATTCCCATATTAAAAACATTGTACATTTCACGTCGTGCAACATTGCTTTGCTCTTCAATAAATGTAAATATATCAGGCTTAGGAAATATTGTTAAATCGAGCGTCGCCCCTAAACCTTTAGGTAACATACGAGGGATATTTTCATCGAAACCACCACCTGTAATATGAGCGACACCTTTTACATCAACATGTTCGATTAATTCAAGAATTTGCTTTACATAGATTTTAGTTGGTGTAAGCAAAACTTCTTTCAATGGTGAAGTAAAAGGTGAATATACCGTATTTAAATCAAGCTGTTGTTCTTCTAATAACACTTTTCTCACAAGTGAAAAACCATTACTATGAATCCCGCTCGAAGGAAGTCCTATTAATACATCACCTGATTCAATACCTTCACCTGTAATGAGTTTACGCTTTTCTGCCGCTCCAACGACAAACCCAGCTACATCATACTCCTCAGGATCATATAGGCCTGGCATTTCAGCTGTTTCACCACCGATTAAAGCACAACCAGATTGTTCGCAACCATCAGCTATTCCTTTTACAATTTGCTCTATTTTTTCAGGGTTTGCTTCACCTAACGCTAAATAATCTAAAAAGTATAAGGGTTCAGCACCTTGTGCCACAATATCATTCACACACATTGCAACTGCATCGATTCCAATTGTATCGTGTTGGTCAGCCATGAAGGCGAGTTTTAACTTCGTGCCTACTCCGTCAGTTCCTGAAACTAATACAGGCTCTTCATAATTCAGTTGGGATAAGTCAAATAGGCCTCCAAAACCACCTAATGCACCGACGACACCTTTCCGCTTCGTGCGCTCAACATGCGACTTCATTCTATTAACTGCTTCATAGCCTGCTTCAATATGAACACCTGCTTGACGGTATGCTTCTGACATTAGTAACTCGCCCCTTGTTTAACGACTTCTTTAACTAATTGGTCTTTCTCATGTGGTAATACTGAATTTTCATAAATATCTGTCGGATAGTTTCCTGTGAAACACGCTAAACAATGACCACAATTTGGATTAGAATCGTCTCGACCAATCGCTTCGACCATTTCGTCAGTTGGTAAAAAGCTAATTGAATCGGCACCAATCTCTTCTCGAATGTCTTCAATAGAATTATTCGCTGCGATTAATTCAGATGACGTTGACGTATCAATTCCATAAAAGCATGGATGTTTAATCGGTGGAGAGCTAATTCTGACATGTACTTCTTTCGCTCCAGCTTCTTTAAGCATTGAGACAATTCTTCTTGATGTGGTACCACGAACAATTGAATCATCGACCATGACGACGCGTTTTCCTTCTACAATTTTGCGTACGGGTGATAACTTCATCCTCACACCGCGTTCACGCATCTCTTGCGATGGTTGAATAAACGTACGACCAACATATCGGTTTTTAATAAGACCAAGCTCATAAGGAATATTAGCCTGTTCTGCATAACCGATTGCTGCAGAAATGCTAGAGTCTGGGACACCTGTTACAACATCCGCTTCAACAGGTGCAATGTCAGCTAATTTCTTTCCAAGTCGTTTTCTCGAACTATGAATGTTTTCGCCGTCAACTTGACTATCAGGTCTTGCGAAATAAACATATTCCATCGTACAAATTGAGCGGTCCTGTTTGTCAGCAAATGTACTTGAGTGTAGTCCGTCTTGATCAATAACTAAATACTCACCAGGCTGAATTTCACGAACATATTCTGCACCAACGACATCAAAAGCACACGTTTCTGAGGCAACGACGTAAGAATCACCTACTTTACCTAAAGATAAGGGACGCATCCCTCTAGGATCTAAAGCTGCAATTAACTGATCTTCAAGTAACATAACAATCGCAAATGCACCTTCAAGCTGTTTTAGTGATGCTTTAATTCGTTCATGAGGCGGCTTCTTTCCGCCTTTTCGAATTAAATGAGCAATCACTTCTGTATCTGATGTCGTTTGAAAGATACTTCCCTCATCTTCTAACTCAGACCTTAGCTTCGTCGCATTCACTAAATTGCCGTTATGGGCAACAGATAATGAACCTGTGTGAGAGTGAAACAGTAGTGGTTGAATGTTTTCATACGATTTTTCGCCAGCTGTCGAGTACCTAACATGACCGATTGCACTATCGCCTGGTAACTGAGCTAAACGTTCTTCATCAAACACCTCAGTAACTAATCCATGACCTTTTGACTGTTCTAACATTTGGCCGTTAGAAACGACGATACCAGCACCTTCTTGACCACGGTGTTGTAAACTATGCAAGCCGTAATACGTCATGTGAGCCGCTTGAATATGATTGTAAACACCAAATATTCCGCACTCTTCGTTTAGCCCTTTGATTTCACCAAGCATGGAATAGCTCCTTTCCAATGATCTGTTAATGAATCGACATCTTCTTTAATTACGCTTTGTTCATTCCATTTAATATTTAACTCAGAATCATCTGTCACTTCGCCTACTAAATTACAATCAGAGACAACCTGTTCAAATTCTGCTTGATTCTCCTTAGCAACTGTTACGATAAATCGCGATTGCGTTTCGCTAAACATCTCGAGTAAATGCTCACCTTGAAGCGTGACATTTAAACCATATGAGGTAGTCATCACTTTCTCTGCAAGTGCAACAGCTAAGCCACCTTCTGATACGTCGTGTGCTGATTGCACTAAACCTTGTTGAATCGACTTCAATAATAGTTCTTGACGTTCTTTTTCAACTTGTAAGTCGATCTTCGGTGTAGCTCCTTCATATTGACCGAATAGATGCTTTTGAACTTCACTTCCACCAATCTCTTGTGTTGTCTCACCAATGACGTAAACTAAGTCGCCAGCACGCTGAACTTGTTGTTTCGTCATATGGTCAACATCGTGAATTAAACCGACCATACCAACAACAGGTGTAGGATAGACACTTGTGCCGTTCGTTTCGTTATAAAGTGATACGTTTCCACTAATGACTGGCGTGCTTAACTGACTTGCTGCTTCTGCCATTCCGTCAGTCGCTTTTTCCATCATCCAGAAGTTTTCTTCTTTTTCTGGATTACCAAAGTTTAAGCAGTCTGTTAAGGCTAATGGTTCTGCACCTGAACAAATGATATTACGAGCTGCTTCAGCAACCGCGATTTCACCACCTGTTTTTGGGTCTAACTGTAAATAACGCGAGTTACAATCTGTTGTCATCGCTAACGCTTTATTCGTCCCTTTGATGCGAATGACAGCTGCATCTGACCCAGGTGCGATTACCGTATTCGTTTGTACCATGTAATCGTATTGGTCATACACCCATTCTTTGTTTGCAATCGTAGGCGCTTTCAATAGATTGACTAATAACTCATTCGCATCTTTTACTTCTGGAAGTTCTAGATTCATAGACTGATTACGTTTAAAAGCTTCAGGTTCCTTTGAAGGTAAATGATAGACTGGCGCTTCTTCTGCTAGTGCATCGACTGGCATATCAGCAACAACTTCATTTTGGAAAGTTAAACGCAGCCTCTTGTCATCAGTAACCGTTCCAACTTCAACAGCTTCAATACCATACTTCGATACGATATCTTTAATCTCTTGTTCGCGGCCTTTCTCAATAACGACAAGCATACGCTCTTGTGATTCAGATAACATCATTTCATATGGTGTCATGTTTTGTTCACGTTGTGGAACTAAATCTAAATTCATTTCAATTCCAGTACTTGCTTTACTAGCCATTTCACTTGCTGATGACGTTAAGCCAGCAGCACCCATGTCTTGGATCCCGACTAATGCATCGGATTCGACTAAATCTAAACAAGCTTCAATTAATAACTTCTCC
>NZ_AKIF01000140.1 GCF_000269905.1 Alkalibacillus haloalkaliphilus C5 | reverse complement strand
TTTGTCATAAGAAAATCCTCCTTAGAATAAATAAATAATTTTATTAAACTAGCTAATTAAAGCTAGATTAGTAACGATAAATATCATAATCATCATCTTGATCAGCTTTTTCCATGCCCAAACCTTTTCTAATTGCTTTGACCAATAACTTGATAGCATCAGCTGCAAAGAAGATCATAATGACAGGTGCTATAAAGAACATAAGCCACCGAACCATTTCCCAAAAGCTATCCATATTTTCACTATCTAAAAATGTCTGGTATTCAGGTAGCATATAATCACCTAATTTCGACTATTCCTTACAGAACTAACAACTGCCATGAGCAATAAACCAACTGCAAATATAGCAATCACTAGCATTAAGAAGGGAGCAACTAGCTGTAAAATGAATCCGAATGTTCCCCAAAAAAAATCCCAATCAAAAACACCTTGTAGCGAACCCATAATTACACTCCCTTGTACTCATCAAATAGATCAACAATAGTTAGTAAAATTGTTATTAGGATTGTGAAAGATGCAATTAAGATCATCATATCTGGATTAGCTAAAACTACCCCAAACGCTTCATAAACAATCGTTTTAACTTCCATCTTTCCACCTACTTACAGCATTAATGATCAAGTGAGAAAGCTCATATATAGCAATTGAACTAAAAATAATGACTATGTAAGTCATAAATACAGCGTCAAAATCAAATTCTAAATAGCTGTACATCTTACCGCCTCACAATCGCTTTAATCACTTGAAAAACTAACAACATTAAAAGAGAAGCAAAAACTAATATGTCACCTAAACTAATTTCATGAATGATGTGTATAATCCCACTATCTGTTTCAATAACACTTATTGATTCTTCAGCGTATGGATCATTCATTTCACTTTCTTCAGTTGTGCCTGATTCTTCTTCAAAATCATCTTCACTGGATTGTTCCTCTTCTAATTCTTCAGCTTCTTGACCTTCTTTTAGTTGATCTTGTTCTTGACCATCAGTTTCTTGCTCTTCTTCCTCTTGTACCACTTCTTCATCTTGAAGGTTTTCGCTTTCTGGCATATTCACTCTTCCCTTCAATGTGTTAAACCCATTGTATAAACGACATAAAAAAAGCGGTATAGTCAAAATTTTGACTATACCGACCAAAGAAATTAACTCATTCAATATGTAATTGATTGTTCCACCATCATTCTTCCAACCTCAAACATTGCTGCAAACTCAACATTTTTCACTTTGCAAATTTTACTATCATCTTCGGATCTATAATAGTATTTCCCATCTGTATAAACATATTTGTAAACCTCCCTGAAATCATAAGTAACGTCTGGAATAATTGTTCCTTCACCCTGTAATATGCCTACAGTAATTGAGTGGTTACCTCCTCTTACCCACGCTACTCCCATTGGTAACCACACTTCTAAATGGTGATTATTATAGTCCTGTTGCCACCCACCCCAATCTCTATTCGTTCCTAAATTGCTTATTGATGCAATTAACCTCTCTTTTTTCCAAGGCCACGGTAAAACCAAATCCTTCTTCAAGTCAACACTTTTACTTGATACTTCCTTAAGCATGTTTATTGTTGTATCACCCTTACTATTTAATATTTCGCTCTGGTCAAAAAATACAGTGCTTGGTAATAAAGGGGGTAATTCAGATTCATCTTCAACCGTTAACAAGTTTGTTAAGTACTGTGATTGAAGATTTTTTCCTACTAATTTAATAACATCTAATATTGGATGTTCATTTCCCTTATTGTTATTTATCACATATGTATTAGAGCCATTCTTAGATTCAGAAAAAACACCTTCTGAAAACCTTAATATTCTATTAAATTTTTCAATCTGATCATTTTCACTTGATTTTCTTAGAAACATTTCATAACCCCTTAACATAAATTTACTTCTATTAAATTATAAAAGTATATTAACCTTTTATGAATTATATACTGAAAAAAACAATAATAGAGCATTCACTTTGAATGCTCTATTTACTCATTGATTGAGTGAAGAATCTTTTTGTAATTGTTTGGTTTCATATTCAAGGATAGTTTTAGCTTCCTTCATTAAATCGACATCAGAGATTACCATCGGGCCAACCATCTTATTGGTACGATATTCCTTCGCCAATAAATGCGTTGGCTTTTTAATGTCTTCGTGAAAAATTTTAACATCCCATATATGGAAATCATCGTTACTAACATAAACACGATGGATATATGGTTGTACACCTTCGCCTCTTATCAAAGACAGAACAATCCCCCCTCCTACATTACTCTGAATTTTATCATTTTTTTAATAATTCGTTAAGGCTATATTGTTCACAAGGCTCTTGACGGATTTAATTATAGATTATAAATAATCTTTAATTCACCGCACGTTTTGTTGCCTGTTCTAACAATTTATACTTAACTCGTTTATGCCACTCTTTAAGATCATCATGAGTAAAACCTTCTTCTTCTAACTCTTCAGGAAAGAGAATGTCAAAGTGCTGTATCATCTTCTCCATTTCCTTCTTGGCCTTTTCAATTCGACCAAATGAATAAACGTAATGATATGTGTTCTCTAAGTAATCGTCTTGGTGGTAAGCCTTTAAATAAACATATGTTGTATTGTTACTTTTACTAAAGCTTACAAACGCCAATTTAATCCTCCTAACTATTTGTGTGTGTACGAATGAATAAATCTAAAAGCTTTATTTTATCGTCACGTTCATCTTCATCTATTTCTATTATCCAGTTAAGAATATTCACCTCATGACCCAGTAACCCTCTTCCAACTCTACGCTCTGCATAATTGACCAACTTTGTTAACGAATCATTCATGGCTTAACTCCATATTTTGCAAAACAATCTTATTATAGAAATCAACTAGATCATCAGCAGTTTCATGATCTGACTTTGTTTCTAACTCATATAAACCAAACTCATTTTTGGTAACAATCGCATGACCTAACTCAACGGACTGCCCTTCTTTTAAGTGCTTAATCTTCTTAAAAACTGGATCTGTTTCAATTCCGATATAATCGTAAATGGTTGTTTGCTGCATACTTTAGACCTCCTAAAAACAGTTTAAGCTTTGCGTATTGATGGACTAGCCAAATTAGTAAAGCGGCAAAAAACAGACTTATAACAGTTGCTTCAAATTCATTAATTGTTACATCAAACATTACGACTGGTATGAACAGCCATAAAACTCTAATTATTTCTGAAATGACAAAGGCTGCTAATGAATGTCGTCCAATAACATTCACTTGATTGTATATCCATGTGAATATTATCGAATGGTGTAATTTATAAATGGTATACAAACACACAGGAATCAAATAAACGTTATTTAAAGCTTTTTGAAAGTTGTAAGGGTATTCGTCTACACCAAACCCAAAATACGAAATTTGGGCAATTATGGCTAACACAGAGCAAATTAATAATAGTTTAATAGTCTGTCTATTTAATAATCGTTTTTTGTCATATAACTCACCTAACCAGACCCCTAAAACAAAATAGAACTGGTAGATTATGAGTAAATTTAGTGTGCTATCCCAAAAGACACCTTCCAGATGTACAAATAGGCCAACTAAGTAAACCGCAATAGATAATGCTATAACTAACACCCTTGCTTTTCTGAATGCTGTTAGCAACAACGGAACAATCAAAAACAAAATACCGTAAAACTTCAAAATCTCAATGAACGTGTCTGATGTATTTAGTAACAGCACATCAGCTAGTGACTGCCAACTTGGATTAATTAGCATTTGAAATGGAACAGCCACTAAAAGATATGCCCCTATCACTTGAAACCCTTTTTTAAATAACTTTAAGTCTTGATTACGCTTTAAGTAGATCCACCCGATCATAAACCCTGCTAGACCGACAAATAGTTCAGCAAACGGATTAAACCATTTTACGTAATCAAATAGATCAGGGAATGTTAAGTAAAAGTGATGCCAAAACACAAAGAGCATGAATATACTTCGATAAAAATCAAACAATGGTTCTCTAGTGTTTCTCATGTACTTCACCTTGTTTACTAAACGATCCAAAGAACTGTTTTAGTTCAGCATTTTCCACCTCACTAGATTCATAGGACTGTTCTTTACTTACATCAGGCTCATGTTTCTGTTCCTTAAACCACTTAGGCAGCACTTCCTTTTGTTGCGGTTGCTTAGATTGACTAAACTGTTTCTGTTCTTGTAATGCTCCATCATATGTTGTGATGCCTTCCTTAATCCAGTTGTTCATAATGCCTTTTGCATAACCAAATGACTTCCCTTGATCTGAAGCTTTGATCATAGCAAAAAGAATGGCATCTTGTTCTAGACTTTCTCTATATTCATTTAGATCATTAAGCTGATATTGGTTAGGCAATTGACCATAGCAATTAAAGTACCCATCAGATAGATTAGTAGTTGTAGCTGCTGGTTGTGATTCAACTTCTTTTGCTACTACTACTTCTTGTTCTTGTTGTTGTTCTTGTTGTTGTTCTTGTTGTTGTTGCCCCCTACTCGTATCACGTTCCGTACCACGACACGTTGACGTAACGTGAGAATCCTTGTTTTCACGGGTTTTAAATGCCATTTCATCACTTCTCCCATTTGGTTCTTTCGTGTCGTTCCACTTGTCGTTATTCGTTACGTTAAACGATTCGTACCACGTGTCGTAAGCAATTTGGAACAATTGTTTTAACTCTTCGTTTTTTATTGATGGAGCTATATACTTTATTAGTTCTGGATCTTTTACACCTTTTAATTCTGATGTCACACAATCAACCATTGGCTTACCAGCTTTATAAAGGTTGTATTTCCCCCAATTTTTTATAGCAATTTCCCTTGTATCGTGATTGTAAGTGATTAACTTATGGTGATTTTCAAATCTATCAAACAAACTATTTATTGACTCCATTGAATAACCTAATTCAAATGCAACTTGTTTCTTTGTAATTTGATAAATCCCTATTTGTTTGGTTTTGGGATTCGTTAGCAAATACATAAAAAACAATTTATCTTCTGGTGTTAATTCTTCAATCACCTTTGCGTCTTCCCAAAAATTTGTGAATACAACTCTAAACTTTGGCTTTGTCATTAGATAACCTCCCTAACTTCTTTTGCAGTTTTAATAGCATCTGATAATGATTCATAAACCTCTTGATCACTGATATAACCCTTCTTAAAATCATCAAATGTCGTTGTAAATGTTGAAATCATAAGTGACAAAACAAACGCTTGTTGTGATTGGTTTAAGGTCATAAATTCATCAAAAAAGATATGTGTGTATTTACTCATAATAAAACCTCCTAGTATTGATTAAATATTTCTTGAAAGTGTCGATCTAAAAAGTCCGCCATTTTAATTGCATGGAATGACCATGTTTGACCTCGTTTTTGCGGATAATATACAAAACCACCATTTTCAACATCTAATATCTTTTTAAACTTTGGTCGGTAAAGTATGTTCTCTTTGACCCACTCTTGTTTTCGATTAACTCGATTTTCTAAGTCTTTCATTGTCCAATAAACCCCAGTAAGTTCATTGCGTTTTAACTCTTCTAGCTCGACTTTTTTTATTAACACTGTGCCTTCAGGTACAGGAATATTTAAATTAACGCTTAATTGTTGCTGCACAATTTTCCACCCCTTTCCAAAATTCGACAACAAAATATTAATTTTAGAATTATAATTTTATAATCAGCTTATTTAAATACACATTTCGTGTACTTCTTCTTCAAAAAAAATAACCCATCTAAAATTTAAAGCTTTAGCTATTTTCTTAGCTACTTTTACACTTGGGTTACGTTCGTTTGATTCAATCATAGCGTAGGTTGTTCTTGCTACACCTACCATTTCAGCTACTTCACACTGTGTTAATCCCTTCATTTTTCTTAAGCGAATTAACCAGTAACGTTTTGTCATATTCACTCACCCCTTTCTTGATTACACCTTTTGTGTAGTTCGATTATTAACTTACTACACATTTTGTGTAATTATCAACTTAAAATTACACTTTTCGAGTAAAAAAGAGATGTCACAAAAAGTGTATATTATAATTGCAGTAATAGGTGGTGTTTTTAAATGATAGAAAAAAGACTACGAGATATTAGGAAACAAAAGAATATGACACAAGAGGAAGTTGCTAAAAAGATAGAAGTTGGTAGAACAACATACGCTATGTATGAACAAGGTAGAAGAGAACCTGATTATGAGACGCTAAAAAAAATCTGTGAATTGTTTGAAGTAAGTTACGATTATCTACTTAATGGTTCTGAACAATCAAACGAAAATTTGTATTTCTTTGATTTAGAAGGGCTTTCGGAGGAACAGATTGAGGAAATAAAAGGGCACATCGATTACGTTAAATGGAAACATAAAAAGAAGGACTAGTGGAGGTATATATGAATAAAAAGGAATCTAAAAATGCAGCTGATGTAATATCTGGAGCTATAGTAATAGTTGGTATTTTCTTGATTTTTCAATTTAGTTTAAGTATATATTACATCTTTGGGTTACTGATCGGAATAGCGGTTTTGCATAGTGTTTTGACAAACCTGTTCCATACAAAAAGTAAAAGTAAAACTAAAAACAACAAAAATAAAACCAATAAAAAACCAAAAACTAAACCAAAAAAATCTAATGATGTACCACACAATAGAATGTTAAATGATGATGAGATACTAAAACTTCCTTTGGAGAGGTTATCGTGGAGAGAATTTGAACGTTTATGTTTTTTATATTTTAAAGACAAAGGTTACAAGCCACAAGAAACATCAGAAGGTGCTGATGGTGGGGTTGATCTATTAATTTACAACCGACACCATCAAACATATGAGGCTGTTCAAATTAAACATTACATAAGGTCTGGCAATGAAATAACTGTAAGAGAACTAAGAGAATTAAGTTCAGCTAAGAGAAACCATAATTGCTTACTCGCTAGATTTATTACATCTTCTCGTTTCTCTAATGAAGCCATGAAGCAAGCAGATGTATTCAAAGTTAAAACCCATGGTATTGATTGGCTTAATAGCAAAGTAGTTCCTTGGAAAGAGCAAAAAGCAAAAATCCAAATCAAGTAAGGTGTAATCAAATATTAATCTATACTTATTTTGATTTAGAATGGACTTTTAGAAGAATAAACAGAGGATATTGAATATGTGAAATGAAAACATTAGAAAGTGTAGTTATTCCTAATTTCTCATTACTAAACACTAATTGATTCTAAGCTTGTATTAACAACTAAATATAATATAAAATATTATTTGGTAAATGTTTCCAACTAGAAATCCTTCACGATAAAGACATGCTATGGAATAGTGTGTCTTTTATTCATTCAAAAATTGCAACAAAGGAGATGGTGTAAATTTACATTCCAATAATGAAGACAAGACCGGAAGAGTTATCAGTTATTGAAGATATGAACCAACATTTCTCTGATGAGATAATTCCTTTAATTGAAATAATAGCTGATAAACATAAAAAAGTTTATAAAATTAATTCTGAAACTGGGGAGATTGAAACAAAACCAAAGAGGATTAAAGGTGGAAAAATAATAAATAAAAAAGTTCTCTTGCCTCCAACTGAGAATGACATTGTTACTTTAAAAGATTTGGACAAAAGACTTAA
>NZ_AKIF01000139.1 GCF_000269905.1 Alkalibacillus haloalkaliphilus C5 | reverse complement strand
GAACCGCGGGAATAACACTCTCGTCCCTGAGCTAAACAATTAGCTCAGAGGCGGGAGTTTTTTGTTTATATAAAATGTCACTAGGAGGTACTAACATGGCACAAGATATGGAACATATTGTTAACCATTGTAAGCACAGAGGGTTTATTTTCCAAGGGTCTGAAATTTATGGCGGACTAGCGAACACTTGGGATTACGGCCCACTAGGTGTTGAGCTAAAGAAAAACTTAAAAGATGCTTGGTGGAAAAAGTTCGTCCAAGAGTCACCTTATAACGTCGGTTTAGATGCAGCGATTTTAATGAACCCTAAAACGTGGGAAGCAAGTGGTCACTTAGGTAACTTTAACGACCCAATGATCGACTGTAAAGACTGTAAATCACGTCATCGCGCGGACCATATTATCGAAGATCATTTTGAAGCAAAAGGTGATGAGCGCGTAGTTGACGGCTTGCCTTTTGAAGAATTAGAAAAGATTATTAACGAAGAAGGAATTGTATGCCCTACATGTGGTTCAGCTAACTTCACTGAAATTCGTCAATTTAACTTAATGTTTAAGACGTATCAAGGTGTTACAGAAGATTCTTCTGACGAAATTTACATGCGTCCTGAAACAGCACAAGGAATATTCGTTAACTTCAAAAATGTTCAACGTACAATGCGTAAAAAGCTGCCATTCGGTATTGCTCAAATTGGTAAAAGCTTCAGAAACGAAATTACACCGGGTAACTTCATTTTCCGTACGCGTGAATTTGAACAAATGGAAATGGAGTTCTTCTGTAAACCTGGTGAAGAGAAAGAATGGTTTACATACTGGTTAGACTTCTGTCATAACTGGTTAACTAGCTTAGGACTGGATGAAGACAAAGTCCGTCGTCGTGAACATGACGAAGATGAGTTATCTCACTACAGTAATGCGACAACTGACTTAGAATATCAATTCCCATTTGGTTGGGGCGAGCTATGGGGTATTGCATCTCGTACTGATTATGACTTAAAACAACACGCTGAACATTCAGGTGAAGATATGGAATATATCGATCAGCAAACAAATGAGCGTTACATTCCTTATGTCATTGAGCCATCATTAGGTGCTGACCGTTTAGCGTTATCATTTTTAACAAATGCTTATGAAGATGAAGAGCTTGAAGATGGTTCTACGCGTACTGTGATGCATTTCCATCCAGCAGTAGCACCATATAAAGCAGCAATCTTCCCATTATCTAAGAAGCTATCTGAAGAAGCTCAAGAAGTATTCCAAGACTTGGCGAAGGACTTTATGGTTGATTACGACGAATCAGGATCAATCGGTAAACGTTATCGCCGTCATGATGAAATTGGAACACCTTATTGCATTACGTATGACTTTGATTCAAAAGAGGATGGACAAGTGACCGTTCGTAATCGTGACACGATGGAACAATCACGCATGCCTATTGCAGAACTAAAATCGTTCTTACAGGAAAAGGTAAGTTATTAAACAGAAGTTCCCCAGCCTATTGAGACTGGGGAACTTCTTTATTTTCCTTACATTAAATAATTGATCATTGATGTTGCAATCGTAAAATAAATGAGTAATCCCATAATATCGTTTAACGTTGTAATAAATGGACCTGATGCGACAGCAGGGTCAATTTTAAACTTATCGATAATTAACGGGATGATAGAACCAGTTAAAGTTGAAATACTCAATGTTAATAATATTGACGTACCAACAACACCAGCTAAAGCTAAGTTTTGTTCATAAAATATCATAATTAAAATGGCGAGTGTAACTGCACTTCCTAAACCAATCATAACTCCTGTGAAAAATTCACGTCTTAACACACGCCACACGTTACGTTTATCAAACGTACCAATCGCTAAGTTACGTACCATAACCGCAAGTGACTGTGTACCTGTATTACCAGCTGAGTCCATAATTAAAGGGATAAATGCAGCTAAAATAACAATGGCTTCTAACGTTTCCTCGAACCGGCCAATCACTTCAGCTGTAATTAAACCTAAAAACATCAGCATAATAATCCATGGTGCACGTTTCTTTGCTGCATCCCATGCTGTAACGTCTGTACCTGTAGCACCTCTTACCGCTGAAATTTCTCCGAAGTCTTCTGTCGCCTCTTCTTCAATAACATCAAGAATGTCATCGACCGTAATAATACCAACTAATTTATTGTCGTCTGTAATAACTGGAACAGCTAGAAAGTCATACTTCTGAATTAATCGTGCAACTTCCTCTTGGTCTTGGTTAACTTTAACTGAAACGACGCGAGTGCTCATCACATCTTCAATATTAACTTCAGGCTCGTTTGTTATTAGATCTCTTAACGAGACAACGCCCACTAAAGAACCTTCTGTATCAACGACATAAATGTAGTAAATCGTCTCAGCTTCAGGCGCTTCATCACGTAGGCGAGACATGACACTTTGTACAGTATCAGTCGTTTTAATCGCTATATATTCAG
The DNA here is from genome assembly GCF_000269905.1 of Alkalibacillus haloalkaliphilus C5. Lineage (GTDB taxonomy): Bacteria > Bacillota > Bacilli > Bacillales > Alkalibacillaceae > Alkalibacillus > Alkalibacillus haloalkaliphilus_A. Next base: position 5,245 of record NZ_AKIF01000139.1, on the reverse strand, counting down.
TCGCCATTAACGCACCAGCTGTTTCATCCTGGTACTCCATAATCTTCTTAACTCGCTTAGCTGCCACTTGGTCCATTTCTCCCAATGCAGCATTAACGTCTTCTTCATTTAATTCTGTTAAATAATCGGCAACGTCATCTGAAGCCATCTCATCTAACGTCGCAATCCACTTATTGCGATCCATTTCATCCATTACATTTTTCTGTTCGTCGATTTCTAAGCCTTGTAAAATATCAGCTAATTGTTCAGGTGTAAGAACTGAATATAATTTTTGACGTAAACTTTTATCGTCTAATTTTTGAAACCATTCCACCTGGTCCTGAATATGAAGTGATTGTAACGAATCTTGAAATAAATCTAATTTGTTTTTTTCTAAATAATCTTTTAACTGTTGGAATAAGTTAGCCTTATTCACACGACGCATCATCATTATAGAGACCTCCTTACTTTGCCCCTACACTGTATAGTGATGGGGGTGATCAAACTTTTCTATTAAGACGTACAAACTCGATTCGGGATCATATCCCCCATCACCTCCTGATGCATCTCGTTAGGTTAGGGTCCATAATTAATATTATTTTCCCTATTTTAGCCAAAAATAAAGCTCTCTTTCCTCAAACATGGAGAAAAGAGAGCTCTCTATTGAAAAAGTCAATGATAACAATGTCCGACCTTCTCCTCCATTCGTTTGAGCTTTAGCACTGAACGGCATAGGACTTAGTCCAGCTACGTTAAAAACCACCTTAAGTCGATGGTTCTTGTTGACCCATTGGCGTCTTTGGACGTTTTTGGGCAGTAGCGTATCTCCGAACAGGAGCCTCACCTAACGAGGATTATCAAATTTTCCTTTTATAGAATACATGATATGCATTCCCTAGTCAATTGGTGTTTAAACATTTTTAATTAATGACCCAATAGACTTTACACTTGTTCTATGCTATCTTTACGGTAATTAACGCTATTGTTTGATTAGATTTGAGGGCTCAAATTTGAAAACATATTTTATTAATGTCATTGCTGTTGCAATTGGGGGCGCACTTGGAGCAGTTCTCCGCTTTAGTGTTGATTTGTCACTTTACGATTCATACTTTCCGATTAACACAATTATTGTTAACTTAATCGGTAGTTTAATACTCGGTGCTCTTACAGCAATTTATATTATTAAAGATACACGAGAATGGATTAAGGCTGGTTTAGGTGTAGGCTTTTGTGGTGGGTTTACGACGATGTCTGCTCTTGCTAACGATGCATTTGTGCTCATTGAAAATGGGGATATTCTTTTGTTCACGTTATACTTAATCATTTCAGTTATTGGTGGTATCGGATTAGCTGTTTTAGGTTATGTTTCGTTAATGAGATGGAAAGCAGGTGATCGTCATGAGTATCACTTTAGTTGCAATAGGAGGAGCTATTGGAGCGGCGCTAAGGTATTTACTAGGCTTTTCATTATGAGTAAACGTCGCCAAGAAAGTCTACCTATAGCTATGGTTGTCGTAAACTTATTGGGTGCATTAGGATTAGGAGTTTTTGTTGGCTTTTATAACCCAGGTCCAGAACCGTTACAAAGTCCATTATACTTGTTATTTAGTGTTGGTTTTTTCGGTGCTTTTACGACGTTTTCGACATTTAGTGTTGAAGCTATGCAACTGATCCAAAAGCGTCAGTTTAAGTTTGTTTCGGCTTATTTATTGATTAGTGTTTTAGGTTCTATCATTCTTTTTGGTTTAAGCTTGGCTGTCACAGTACAATTAACCTAATGGCACATAAAAAGGTGATCCCTATTTAATATCGGGATCACCTTTTTGAATTGGATTTACTTTTCGTTTTTCTTTTCTTCATGAACTCGGTCTAATACTAATTCATAAGCATCGTTACCGTAATTTAGGCAACGTTTTACGCGGGAGATCGTTGCAGTAGATGCGCTCGTCTCCTCTTCAATCTTTTGATAAGTATGCCCTTCACGAAGCATACGCGCAACATCTAAGCGTTGTGCTAATGCTTGTACTTCATTTACAGTAGCTACATCATCAAAAAATCGATAACACTCTTCTACATCTTTTAGCTGCAAAATAGCTTCAAATAATTGATCAAGCTCTCTACCTCTTAATTTATCAATTTGCATTGCGATTACCTCCTCATTACTCATATGTAACTGCTTCTAATAATCCAGGTGAATTTGGAATAACGTTAACCCATGTTTGACCCGGCACAAGTTCAACTTCTTCACCATCTATAGTTGGTACCATAATGTCATTAACAGTTTGCCATTCAATTTCCTTAATAGTACCTTGTTGAAGCAAATAACCATTACCACCTGATTCAATGTCGATATCTCGTCTGCCGGCATCATCGATTACACGATGGCCTGTCTCATAAATTAACACATTACCCAAAACAACAGGCTCATTCGTATCTAAATCAACAGATTGCTCTCCATCACTATACCGTAAATACCCACCTTGTGCTTCATCAAACTGATAAGACACCTGATTATTACTTGAATAGCTGATTTCGACTTGTTCAGCCTGTTCGCCGTCTATTTCCTCAACATCAGTTAATGACATGAAATTTAATGAATCATGCTCTTGCTCAACATTAATATTATTACGTGTCGCCACTTCATAGGCATTCTCTAGCATAACATAAGAATTGTGTGGTGCGCTTCTATGATTTACACGTTTAAATAAAAATTGATCATTATCATAATAAGCACCATTCAAATTCGTGACCCAACCAGCTCTTAAATCTTCTTCAATAAAATCGGCCGCCCCATGATATACATAAATAGCACCATGGTTCTTCGCCGTTTCTATATAATAAGAACGAGCACTCCTAACAGGACCGACTTCTTCAGGAATGTGACTATGATATAAGGCTAACAACCTTGTAATATCGCCTTCAGCTAAAAATTCATAAACGATATCAGCATGTACTAACCCTGTTTGAGGTCTTGCTGAAGGGTGGTTATTTACTTGTACAGCTAGAGTCCTCCTGTCAAACTCTTGGTCAGATCCCTCACCAGTTAGTGGGAAAGTAAACTCCGGTTCAACATTAACTTCCTCTTCAGCCTCTTCTTGATCTTCGATGTCATTTTCTTCAGGTGTTTCTTCTTCTAAACTTTCGTCTTCCCCATTACATGCTGCTAACACTAGTAAAAGTGCTATAGCGAGCACTAATAACCTTTTGTTCATCTTCAACACCCTTTATTGTTTATATATACTAACATTTTAACGCATAACAGAAGGAAAAAGTATCTCTTTTTTCTTAACATCCATAAGTCCTTTTGGTGTTATGCGAATATATGGCAAGTGAGTCGATGATAAAAATAGCAATGTGTAAATCGGATCACTAAATTGATATCCGTTACCAATAAGCAACTGTTTTAACTCTTTCTCTTTAATCATCAGCTCATCCATTTGTAAGTCCGTCATAACACCTTGTAACGGAAGAGGAAGTTCAAAAATAACTTCACCATCTTTCACAACGACAATCGCCCCACCTAACTCTTTCATGCGCTCAAAAGCCATACTCATATCACGCTTATCTTTACCAACTAACACGATATCTCCCGTATTTGAATATGAGCTCACTAAACCACCAATTTCAGTCGTAAACCCTTTTAAAAAGGAAGAAATACGCCAATTACCATCACGATCAACTAACATGACGTAAGCAATATCATGTGTCTTTGGAAGCTTTTGTGTTTGTGACTCTGATTTCACTGGATACGGCTTCATAATGACATCATTTAACATATCCATACCTAATGGAGAGGAAAATAATAAATCATCAGCTCTTAATTCCCAGTCTATATTTAAATTGCCCAAGCCATAGTTTTCCCATTTAATATCAGGGTTGCGATTTTTAAAAGCATATCCTTCAAAATTAATCCATTCACCTTTAGCCAAGACTTTCACTGGAGTTGGTTGATCTTTTGCTTCAAGGAAGTTGATATGAGCAACACGTCCAGGTGCAATGCTTCCTAATCGATCACCTAATGAAAAATAATGAGCGGCATTAATGGTTGCCATCGCATACGCTTCTTCTAGTGGAACACCGGCTTCCAATGCAATTTCAATACAACGATCAATGACACCTTGTTCATAAAAAGAAGGTGTGGAACCATCTGTTGTAAAAAATAAATAATTATAAAAGTCACCTTCATATTCCTTTAACGCTTCCAGCATATTAGGCAAGTCAGGTCGAATCGATGAATAACGTAAGCCAGCATAATAACCAAGCTTCACGCGGCTATAAACTTCTTCTGCAGAAATGGACTCATGATCGCCATCAGTACCAAGCAATTTCATTTTTGTCAGTGTTTTTTCAGATGCCCCAGGAAAATGCCCTTCAACAACTTTCCTCATTCGTTTTGCCTCTTGCATCCAATACAAGCCACGATCGTCCTCAGTTAAAATCTCTGGCCAATTAGTCAGCTCTCCGCCTTGAATAACAGCTTGATGTTCTAGCCATTTAACAACGGCATCATCGTCTAAAAAGCCCTCTTCGTCACGCAATTCAGATTGTGAATCAAAGCGAGCCCACCAAAACATTGATACCGGCAAGTTTTGCATATCATCCAACAAAGAAAACGCTTTCTTTTTATTCAATAATAATAACAACATTAAGTTGTCATTGACTAATGTTGTTGTCCCTCTTTTCGATGCATATTCAGCTAGTGAATGGGGATTATATAACTGAAATGGATGAGCATGTGCTTCAATATATCCAGGAACTAAATATTGACCTGAACAGTCTACAACTTCTGTTAGTTTTGAGATGTGATCTGGGAGTTGATCTCCAACGTAAACAATACGGTCTTCATAAATCCAAATGTGGCCTGATAACCACTTCTTTAAGTACACGTTTAAGTAAGTGGCATTTTTTAATACAATCGTTGGTGCCATTTCTCCATCAACAACGGCAGTATGTTCTCTGAGTTGTTTATTTCGCCATCTATACAAATGTTCTTTCATGATCTCATGCCTCCATTTATAAACGAACTATATCCACTTATGTAAAATTTTAATACATTAAATCTCTGAAGGGAAGGGTAAAATGGGAAAACAAAACATTGGTACAATTAACGCTATGGTTAGAATTACTTTTGGTTTATTTTTTATCACTTATGGGGCTGTAAGAGTTACTAAACGCCCTTGGAGCCAAAGATACTGGTTAATTATTTTAGTCTCGGCTATGAAGGTTGCTGAAGGAATAGTAAAGTATTGCCCTGAGACTGCCAAGG
>NZ_AKIF01000138.1 GCF_000269905.1 Alkalibacillus haloalkaliphilus C5 | reverse complement strand
AATCAACAAAAGAGTTGAAATCTGGACAAAACCCTAGTTTAGTTCAGTATGATTCAAACAATGAAGTTGGTGAATTAATTGAGCATTATAATGGACTGATTGATCAATTGAAACAACAAGACGAAGTGAGAAATAAGATGATTGCTGATTTATCACATGAATTACGCACGCCTGTTTCTAACCTAAATGGGTATTTGTATGCGATGAAATCTGGGGATATCGAAGCAAGCGAAGAGACGTTACAAGCTTTACATTTAGAATCACAACGTTTAAAACAATTAATTGAACAAGTTGATCAGTTGAAAGAGTTAGACTATATTTCAGCCCAACAATTTATCAATCATACAGTACAAGACGTATCTGATGTGATTAAACAAAGTGTCTCTGTTTTTGAGTGGAGCTTTTCACAAGCTAGTATCCCTGTTCAAGTTGATGTTGAAGCTTGTATGGCTAAGTTCAATCAAGAAGGTATTCAACAAGTGATCAACAACTTATTAGATAATGCTTTAAGGTACCATGAGGGGGATCAGCCCGTTTTAGTTAGAGGATACAAAAATGATGGGAATTATTATGCTTCTGTTACAACGAGCGGCAAACCAATTCCAACTGATGAACAAGACAAGATTTTTGAACGATTTTACCGAGTCGATCACTCTCGTTCTAGAGAATCTGGCGGAAGTGGCCTCGGGTTATCTATTGCTAAAGAAATCATTGAAAAGCACGACGGAACAATAGGTGCGAAAAGTTATAATCATTTAAATGAATTTTGGTTTGTAGTCCCTATTAGAAGTTAACCCCAACTCGAGTTTAGAGTTGGGGTTCTTGTTTTGCCAGTTCTCATTCTATCAAGCTAACCTCATCGCAACAATGACGACAACGACAATTGAAAGGATTGTTGAAATAAATAAGAAGTTCGTATACATTTTAGTAATCGCTGTTAAAGACTTATCTTTTTTAAGTTCAATGCCTTGCAACTTCTTTTTAAGCTTCTTACTATACAGTGACACGACAATCACGGTTAGTAGAATGGCAACGCCACCGATTTCTTCCATCAACTTCAAGTACAGCGGCAACGTATCGCGGTTAAACTGTAAGATCATATACACACCTGTTAACATGACAACAATACCACTTGGTAGCACAACCCAATTAATCATGCGACGCAACTTCTCTATTACGAGCGAATGTTTCTTTAACTCTTCTTCAGATTTTGCCAATGACCTTAATAAAAGGCCGACAACAATAAATGCTCCAATCCATAATGCGACACCAACTATGTGTAAACTATACGATAATTCATACATGTTATAACACTCCCTTTATCTTTTTAAAATTGTTGCAATTGCTGGCACTAACATACCGCGTACTAAAAAGGCATCTACTAAAATACCTAAACTGACGATGAACCCGAACATAAACAGTTCTAAGATCGGCTGAGTCATTAATACGCCAAACGTCCCTGCAAGAATGATCCCTGCAGATGATATAACTCCTCCTGTTAAAGCAACACCGCGCCTAACCGCTTCTTTCATTTCATACTTTTGGCGCTCTTCTCTTATGCGAGACATTAACATAATGTTATAGTCAACGCCGAGTGCGACAAGGAAGACGAAAGCATAAAGCGGAATACGGTAACTCATACCATCATAGCCGAGGAAGTTATCAAAAATAAACCAACTAATTCCTAAAGCTGAGAAATAAGAGATTAAAATTGTTGTCATCATATAAATCGGTGCGACAACCGAACGCAATTGCCACATTAGCATCGCTAAAATAACTAGCGTAACAATGGCGACAACGACAGCTGTATCTCGTTCATTATAAGCACGAATCTCACTTTGTTGTGCTGACTCTCCTGCAAAATATATCCCCGAAAAGCTAGTACCTTCAATGATTTTGTTATGTTCATTTATTAAATACTCGAGTGTGTCTAAAGATTCATGGTCATATGGATTTTGTGCTAACAATGCTTCAAGTTTCACAACCGTTTCATCTTCTGATATCGAGAACGTTTCTCCTTGAAGATCACCTTCTTTAAGAACATCATGAGATGGTAATGTCGTTTCACTTACCCCTTCATAATCCACAATGGCTGTATTAATTTCATTCAGCTCTTGCAGTTGTTCTTCAGAAAAAACGATCTCCTCTTCACTTTCTAAAACGATGACGACTGGGGCTAACTCACCAGGTGGAAACTGTTCTTCTAACTTTTCATAACCAACTCGCGAATCCATTTCTTCCGGGAAAGAGTTTAATAGATTAAATGAATAATTGATATTCATTACATTTAGTCCGTTTACTATTAAGAATACTAATACAATCCCAGCTGCAACAAATGGCTTCTTCGTCACCCAGTTCCCCATTTTACTCCAGAAGCGATTTTTCTCTAACGTATCTTCTCCTACTTTAGGCTTGTCAGGCCAAAACGCTCTTCGTCCAAACGCTGTGAACAAGGCTGGAACTAAGGTTAAACCTGCAATTAGTACAATGGCAATGGTAATTGAGAAAACAGGCGCAAAGTTTTGATAAGGTCCATAGACCGCTAAAAACAGTACAAGCATCGCTGCTAAAACCGTTCCACCACTGAAGAAAATCGGCCTAGCGACACCTGTTACAGCTCGAACCATTGCTTCATGTTTACTCTCAACTTGCCGTAACTCTTCTTTGAACCGTGAGAAAATAAATAAACTATAGTCTACAGTTGCACCGAAAAGTAAAATTGACACAATGGATAACGATTGAGTCTCAATATAAAACACGTCATTCGCAGCAAAAAGTCCTAACACTCGGTCTACCGTTTGATAAACAAATAAGGCTGCCAACAACGGAATTAAAGCAAGAAGGGGCGATCGATAAATAATAATTAGTAAAACTAATACTAAGCCAATCGTCGAAAACAGTAACACTAAATTAGCATTAGAAAAGATCGTAATCGTATCAGATGCAATTCCTGCAGGCCCTGTCACATTTACTTCTGCATTTAAGACTGTTTCACTTGCCTCATGGTGAAGTTGCTCAACTTTCGCATTAATTTCATCCATTTCAAGCCCGTCTGGTAACGTAACAGGTAAAACTAACGTCGATTGATCATCCGAAACGAATTCTTCTTTTACATCCTCAGGGAAGAAGTGAAATGGAACAGACGATAACAAAGAATCTTCTTCAACCTGCTCCCACAACGACTCACTTAACTCATCAACTGATTCAAATGCACCTGCACTCCACTCAGAATCATGTTCTAAAACGAGCAAAGCAAGTAAACCACTTTCGTCCGGAAAGTGTTCTTCAACTTTTTCAGATGCCACAACTGAATGAGCATCTGCCGGAAGATCAAACTCCCCCGTATTAATCGTATGTTGCTGGGCAGAAGGTGCTGCGCTTAAAGCTCCAACTACTAAAATCCAAATAATAATGACAGCCCACATACGTTTTCTCGTTTTAATTAAACTCGATAACTTCTCCATTGGTCGACCCCTTTTCTTCTAGCAATCTATAAAAATAATAACAAGCCTATATGAACAGAACATGAACAACAGATTAAACATAAATAAACGACTGTAAAAATACAGTCGCTTATTGTCGAGTTATTTATTTGGTAAAGTAACTGAAAATGTTGCTCCCTTACCTTGTTGCGATGTAACATCGACCTTTGCATCGTGAAGGTCTGCAATAGATTGGACGATTGATAAACCTATTCCTGTACCGACTTTTGATGATCTCGACGTATCAGATTTGTAAAACCTTTCAAATATCATTTTCAAATCTTCTTGCTTAATTCCTTCTCCTTCATCCGTAACAGAAATCGCGACACCATTTTCAATGATCTTAGTTTGTATTGTGATTGTTGTATTACGCTTTGAAAATTGAATCGCATTTTGTATTAAATTAACTAACAATTGATCTATTCGATCTTTATCAGCGTTAATTTCAACTTCTTCTAAACTAAGGTCAACCTCAAGCTCTTTCTCATTGAACTGTGGCTCCATTCTCGCAACGATTTGGCGGACTTGTTCTGAAATATTATATCTTGATTTATGAATGTTTACAGTACCGGATTGGAGTTGTGTCATATCTAATAGGTCATTAACTAACTTGATCAGTCGCTCTGTTTCATCTTTCATAATGTGGTAATAATGCGTTCGCTTATCATTTGGGATTGTGTCATCCAGTAAGGCAACAAGAAACCCTTTGATCGAAGTTAATGGTGAGCGTAAATCGTGAGAAACATTGGCGATAAAATCACGACGCATATCTTCAAGGCTTTCAAGCTCTTCTGCCATATAGTTAAACGTTTCACCAAGTTGCGCAATTTCATCGTTTGATTTCGGTTTTGCCTTTTTAGAAAAGTCACCTTCTGCTAATTTTAATGCGACGTCATTTAGTTCTTTTAAAGGAGCTGTAATCTTTCTAGAAATTGCCCAAACGATAACTGTCATAATCATTAACGTAATGATAAAAGGCGTCAACAGCATTACAGCTAATTGAGTATACTCATGATTTAAGTCATAAAACGCCATCAACATAACGTCATCATCTTGAAACGGTGCTGCCACGACATGGACAAGCTCACCATCGTCTAACCACATACTGTCATGTACGATTTCACCCGATTGTACTTCTGTAAGCACCTCTTCATTCCAATAAAAAGGCTCACAACTTGTACAATCACTATAAATTAACACTTCACTTTTACTTTGGGTTAACATTTCCTCAGCTAGCCGTTCATCTTCAACAGGCCACTGTTGTTCTAGATGCTCGTGGTGATAAGAAAACTCCTCTTCAAACTGATCATAAAGCTGCAGATGAAATAGAAAAATAAACACCCCAGCAAATAAAACGAAAGAAGCTAACATAATCCCCGCATAGCTTAAAAACAGTTTAATAAATATTTTGCCACGCAACTTACGAATGTACTTCAAACTTATACCCTACCCCTCTAACTGTTTTTAACGCCCAGGTTGCTTCGTTGTTAGTCGATATTTTCTCACGCAAACGTTTAATATGAACATCAACTGTTCTCGGGTCGCCGTCAAAATCGAACCCCCAAATATGATCAAGCAATTGCTGGCGGGTAAACACTTGGTTTTGATGAGACGCTAAATAGTACAATAGCTCGAGTTCCTTCGGTGGCAGTGTAATCGGCTCACCTTCTACTTTTACAATATATTCATTAAGATCAATTGAAAGGTTACTAAATTTCAGTACTTCATACTGTTGGTCATATTGATGTGAACGTCTTAAAATGGCTTTTATTCGAGCTATTAATTCGTTAGGATCAAATGGTTTTACAACATAATCGTCAGCCCCGAGCTCCAAACCTTTAATTCGATCATAGCTTTCCCCTTTTCCGGTAAGCATTAAAATCGGTATTTGCTTTTGGTCGTGACGTACTTCACGACACACTTCCCATCCATCTAAATCAGGAAGCATAATATCTAACACAATAAAATCGGGTTGCTCATCATAATAAGCTGCTAACCCTGTTTCACCATCATAACGAGCAATAACATCATGTCCCCATTTATTTATATATAATTTAATTAAATCACTAATGTGCGGATCATCTTCTACGACTAGAAACTTCAGCTGCTTTTTCATGCCTTAAGTCTCCTTTCTCCCTTTTCATTATACAGAAGAAATATGAACAGAGTATGAATGACGGTTGGTGGATTTGTTTGGGATTATTATCGAATAGGACAATTTATTACCGAATGCGTGAGGGTTATTACCGAATAAGTGTGCTTTATTACCGAAGAGGAGGATTTATTACCGAATAAGCAGAAACTTTGTCGAATCTTGTATTCTATAAGCTATTATTTTACTTCTATGAGCTATTTTTCAAATCCTATGAGCTATTATTTTACTTCTATGAGCTATTTGCTGCGTTCTATGAGCTATTTCACAATTTGTATGAGCCATTCGCATGAAAAAACCCTCATACGACTGTATGAGGGTTAAATCTAACAGAATGAATCTTTTGATTTTGGTACGGATAAGCCAAAGAGTGGCCTTAAATATAAGGCGAGGAAAGTTCCGCCTAGCGCTAGAATTCCCCAAATATATCCGTGTAGGCTGAATGATGCGATTCCGCCGAAGTAAGCACCGATGTTACAACCGAATGCTAGACGTGCACCATAACCCATTAGTAAACCACCAATAATGGATGCTGCTACATTACCTTTAGTCAATCTAGTAAACTTAAATAATCCACCTGCAGCTGATGCGATAAAGGCACCAATAATGACACCAAAGTTCAGTACAGTTGTTGAGTCTGCTAGAATTGAAGCTTCTAATGCTGCGGCATTTGCACCTTGCCAATAACTCCAGCTAGCGACATCGATGCCAAAAAAGTCAGCTACTTTTGATCCCCAAAGTGCGAAAGCAGATGTAACACCCCATGGTTGACCACGCGTCATAAGTGTTACAGCATTTAATACTGCTAAAACAATTGCCGCTGCAAATAATGGCCAAGAACCACGGAAGATTCGCTTCAAACCTTTTTCAGATGGAACTGGTGCCATTTTTGGCGCTTTTCTTCTTTTTTCAATGACTAACGTAATCCATGCAATTAAACCAAATAAAGCAATTGAAATTAACCATGCACCACCATAACCAAAACCTGTCGTTTCAGCTAATGAAACTGGCTGGTAAGCAGGCATTTCTTCAGTCCAAAACGGTAAGTGATAAGCACCAATCGTTGAACCTACGATGAAAAAGATTAGTGTTACGAACATAACTGTACGACCGCCACCAACAGCGTATAACGTACCTGATGCACAACCTCCACCTAACTGCATACCAACACCAAACATAAACGCACCAACTAGTAAACTAATACCGATCGGCGAAACATAACCAGATACACCTGTATCGAAAAACGAGATTCCGAATGCTAGAATCGGTGCAAATAACGTTACAGCAACTGCCAACATGAGCATGTGTGACCTCAAAGCTTGCCCGTTACCAACAGATGCTAAACGACGGAATGCTGATGTAAAACCAAATCGAGCATGGAATAGTGTATAACCTAATAATAGACCAATGATGAGAAGTAACGCTTGAACACCATCATATGATGTCATTAAATGAACCATTAAAACAAACGTTACAGCTAAAGCACCAATGATCAACTTATTTTGCGGTTTATTTAAACCAGTATCGTCTTTTTCAACGGATACCGGATCTTTAACTTCATTTACCGGTTGTACTTTAGTTATCATGTTAATTCTCCTTTTCTGATAAACTTACTCGGAAATTATCTACTTGTAATACTATATTCGGTTTGTGCTTTTTCGTCAACCATTTAAAATCATTTTAATTAATTAGGTAATTATAGTATATAATGGTAGTTAAGGAGGGGACCATTTTGTCTCGTAAACAAGTTGTATTACTATACATTTTTTCATTTTATTATTCCCGACAATAATTATTGGTTTTCGTATGTTAGTGGACTGGAGTATTGGAAACTTAGATCCTATTATGTCATATATACCCGTATGGCTTGGGATGGCCACAGGAGGAATATTAGTAGGCTTGTTCGTTCATTCAATAAAGAAAGCAAAATAAATACCGACCCATTTAGATCGGTACTCATTGTTAACTTTTCACTTTTGCAATGTAATCTACAATTCCAAGTGCGCACACGTCAACATCCATGTTTATAAACTGATAAACTTTATGCTCACGTGGAACACCTAACTGATCTAAATGGTCTGATACTAACTTGAACAATGCTGACTTAACTGCTTCTACTTGTTTTTCTAAGTCTGCCCCTTTTTGATCTAGTAATGCCGCTTCACTTACTTCAAGGAATCGGGGCAACCAGTTACGC
>NZ_AKIF01000137.1 GCF_000269905.1 Alkalibacillus haloalkaliphilus C5 | reverse complement strand
ACAGCTATGATTGTTCAATCACAGCTGTCCGGGACCTTTTACTCAATACTCTTAATCCATTCTAACAAATCGTCTTCTACTTCTTGAATAAATTCAGGGGCGCACGCTTCTTTATAGATCTTCTCAAACTTCACTTGATGTTCCTTAATCTCTTTTAAAACATCCCTTGCACTCATCATTTCATCTTTATATGCCCCTTTATATTTTTTCAAACGGTCTAGATGAACAACATCAGGGTTGCCATCAACAAACAATTCATATACATCGAGAACTTCATCAGTATCATTCACTGGATCATGCTCATGTGGGGCTGTTGCATCAAAGATAGCTACACTAAGCTCTCGTAAAATCAACATATCTAAACTTCCTGGGTCAAACCCACAATGGTAAATTTCGACATCAAACCCACGGTCTTTTGCTTCATGAGCCAATTTGCGAAGCATCGTCGACTTACCCGTACCTGAACGACCTTTAATAAAAATTCGTCTATTCAACTGTTCAGTTAACTCCATAACGTAATCGGTTGGACCTTGAGGGGTAGCAGCTCCTAAATAGCGATGTTTAACTGCTCCGGGTTTATTCAAACTGTGGTCAGCTAGTAAATCTTTTAGAAGGTATTCCGTTTCTTTATTAGCTTTTCTAACATTTAAGTAATCAATATAAATTTTTTCAACACGGTGGTGGTGCTCTAAGGCGGTTTGAAAATGATTAATCGATTCTGTATATAAACGCTTCACTTCTTCCTGATACTGTACTAATTCATACTCATGCTCTTTTAAATAGTCTGTATCATATCCGTCACCTAAATAAATTAGTTTTTCATATAAAGATGGGTAAACGAGTCGTTTTTGATTCATCTTCGTACGATCAAATACACCAATGCTTAGCGAAGGAATGACAATCCCTTCTAGTTGATCAGGCAATAAATGATTGTGAATGTATTCGATATCATAGTCGTCTGAGTACCTGTTTGCGACACGCTGAAGTATAGGACTAACAATTGATGTAAAGCCACCTTCGATATAGACAACTCGATCCAACTGTTCGATTAAGTTCTCATAAAAGTTCACATACCCCTTTGCCGTTGTGCCTCCCATGAAGTACCTGTAGTGAACCATAAGCTCCCTCCTTAAACTCCTGTAACATACTATATGAAAAGGGAGCTTGGAAAAGAACATTGCCAGGCCTCCTAACAAGGTCTACTTTTTCATTTCATGAATTAATTCATTTGTTTCATCTTCGTCTATCGCCTTCTTGCTTGAAGAGAACCAACCAATCACACCAATTAATACTAACACGCCGTAAAATATAACCTTCCAAAGTGTTGAATGCGCAAAGTCATACGGCAAAATCCCCACATCTTCGTGAGCAAGTGTGAAAACAACCAATTTTACACCTACCCAACCAACAATTAAGAAAGCCGCTGTTTCGAGGCCCGGCCTTTTCTTGATCAATTTTACAAAGTAGGTGGCGGCAAATCGCATAATAATGACACCAATCAAGCCACCAAATAAAATGACGAGAAATTGCCCACCATCCATTCCACCGATATCAGGTAAAGCTGTTGGAGGCAAGGCCATTGCAATTGCAACAGCTGCTAAAATCGAATCGACAGCAAAGGCTATGTCTGCAAGCTCTACTTTTAAAACCGTAGTCCAAAAACTTGCGCCATCTGATTTATTGGCCTTATTCATTTTGGATTCTTTCTTTTTATCCCGTTTAAGTACGTATTTTTTTACAATGTGGTTTCCTGAAATAAATAATAAATACAACGCACCTAAAGCTTGAATTTGCCATACATCTACTAAAAATGAAATGATAAACAATGAACCTATACGAAAGATAAATGCACCTAACAAACCGTAAAATAGCGCTTTTTTACGTTCTTTTTCTGGGAGGTGCTTAACCATAATCGCAAGTACCATAGCGTTATCAGCTGCGAGGATTCCTTCTAATATGATTAATATAAGTAAGACCCAACTATACTCTAATAACAAAGACCAATCCATGTTTAACTCTCCTCAGCATATATATAGGAAGAAAAATGCTGTTTATATTATCTCCACAATAGTGTTTTCCTAATGAAGGTAATAAATGGGTTAGTTTGTTTTTGAGTACGTTATGACGTAAACAAGAAAAAGAGCAGCACCTAATTGGCACTGCCCTTTCTTTCCACAGATTATTATTCGTGTTCTGCAATTTCTCCTTCAAGCTTATCTAGGATTTCGCCACCAACTTCTGATACTTCAGAACGATAGAACTCGCGGACATCTGTAGCGATATCTCTAAATGCTTGACGCTCTTCTTCAGTTAACTCAACAATTTCTGTTGCGTTATCTGTATCTTCTTCAATAATTGTGATGAACTCTTCGTTTTGACGCTGTTGCTCGTCAAAGATCCAGTCTTGCATCTCTTCAGTTGTTTCATCAACTAAAGCACGAATGTCATCATCTAATTCATTATACCATTCAGTATTAACCGTCGTCATTGCCACATAGTTATTGTGGTTTGAGATTGTCATGTAATCTTGTACTTCGTGGAATGATGCATCACCAATAAAGAAGATTGGGTTTTCTTGACCATCAACTGTTCCACGATCTAATGCAGTGTATAACTCACCCCAACTCATGTCTTGTGGGTCTGCACCGTAAGCTTCATATGACTCACGAATTAACGGAGACATTTGAATACGCATTTGGAAATTCTCAAAGTCTTCAGGTGAAGTTAGGGGTTCATTTGAAGTCCACTGCGTTGCACCTTCAGTCCAGTACGCAAGCGGCGAAATGTTATGTTCTTCATAACGCTCACGTAGGTCAGTATTTAATGCTTCACTATTCGTTAAAATGTCTTGAGTTGTCGCTACATCATCTGGGAATAAGAAATGTAATGCGAACAACTGTCCTTCAGATACCATATCACCAGTGAAACCTGGAGACATAACAGCCATTTCTACAGTACCTTGCATTAACTGGTCAACTTGGTCTGTTTCTTCACCAAGACCACCGAACTCATATACATCAATTTGTACTTCACCATCTGTCTTCTCGTACATGCGATCAGCAAATTCTTGCGCATACACATACTGCACTTGCCCTTCTACTTCCTCAGTTACAAAGCGCCAGTTTTGAGATGCATCTCCATCTCCTCCACAAGCTGCTAAAAATCCTAATGTTAGAACCATAGCTAATGCTAAACCAACATTCTTAAATTTTAAAATAATCATTACCCCCTAAAAATATATAGTGTTTTATATTTCTCTTACAATAATGCAAGAGAAATCTGTGGAAACAGGATTAATATAATCGACATAAGGATCATCATGATAATGAATGGCGGTGTTCCTTTAATAACCTCCATATATGGCCGGTTAAAGACGGCACTTGCGGTAAATATGTCGACTCCGAACGGTGGTGTCGCTGAACCTAACGCCGCCTGGAACGTAATGATAATACCTAAATGAATTGGGTCGACTCCTGCAGCTTCTGCAGCAGGTAAGAAAATTGGCGTTAAAACTAATATAACGACAATCGGGTCGACAAACATACAACCAACAAAGAAGAAAATACTTACAATAATTAATACATATAGCGCTGTAGGGTCAGTACCTAAAACTGTTTCTGTTAACATTCTCGGGATATTTTCTAAGTTAATTAAGAATGTAAAAACTTGACCACCAGCAACTAATATAAATACTACTGATGTAACTAAACCAGTAGACAATGCAATGCTAGGAATCTTTTTAATATGAATGGATCTATATACTAAAACTTCAAGTATTAACGCATACAATACAGAAACACCTGCAGCTTCTGTCGCCGTAAAGTAACCTGAATAGATACCACCAATTACTAAAATGGGGAAACCTAATGGTAAAATCGCTTTACGAAACGCTTGGAAACGTTCTTTCCAATCAGCTTTTGCTGCTAAAGGTATATTTTTCATCTTGGCGTAAATAATGCTGTATGTAGCAAAAACTAAAAACACCATTACACCAGGTAAAATACCGGCAATAAATAAGTCACCGATTGACTCTCTTGCAGCTAGTCCATAAATAATAAGCCCAATACTTGGCGGTACTAGCAACGCAACATCACTTGCATTAATAATTAATGCCATTGTGCTTGAATCTTTATATCCTGCACGGAGCATACGCTCTCGCATCGGTCGACCTATTGCAACAACAGTAGCTTGCGTCGAACCTGAAATCGAACCAAACATCGTACATGCAGCAGCTGTCGTTACAGCATAACCACCACGGATGTGACGAACGAAAGATCCAATAAAATCAAGTAAACGTTCTGAAGTTCTCCCTGATGTCATAATATCGGCTGCGAAAATAAATAACGGCACACACAACAATTCATAAGTACTAATCCCCGTAATTAATTGTGGAACCATCATTGACGTATCCAATAACGGTGAGAAAAAGACCGCTACTATAAAAGGTGCGATAATTAGCGGAATCATCATTGGAAAGTTTAGCATCAGGAGAACAAACATAATACCTAATAACGCTGTTAACATGGTTTGCTCCTCACTTTACCCTTTTTTAGACTTGCAAGTTATCATCTAATTCACGCTTTTCTGGTTCTATATCGTTATAATCTTTTGCATCAGTTCCGATATAAACTTCTTTATTAACAAGGTTCACAATCGTATTACGTGTAAACTGAATTGCCCCTGTAAAGAAGCCGATTGGGATAAACATGTAAAGGTAACCTTGTTGAACTTCTAAGGCAGTTGTTGTTCTCCCTGAATCAAATACAGTTAATGTATAGTTAAACGAAACATATGATAAGTAAAACAATGTTATAGCTGTAACGGCTGGAATAAAAATCGCCATTGCTTTTCTAACTTTCCAAGGAACCGTGTCATATATTGCTGACATACTAATATGACGTCCTTTTCTCGCTGCGTAACTAATCCCCATAAACGTTGCAATTACAACAGCAAACAAAGACACTTCTGAGTGGAACCAAATACTCGGCCCAAACAACTCACGACTAAGAACATTGCCAGCAATCATAACGGCAATCACGATGACAGCCCCACTTAAAATAATCTCTTCTAATTTCAAGAAGCCTTGATCTATGATGCGAAGAGCTTTTCCAATCCGTCTAAAAAAAGGACTCTTCCAAAACGAATGATCTTTCACTTTGTTCCTCCTCTGTCTACTAATGACATAGAGTGCCTGATACTCTATTACCCCATATAAATTGTTCCGAAACTTTTTTCTAAAATTTTCTTATATTGAATTATATATGTAGAGCAATATTATTAATTTAAATGGTATCGAACAAAAAAGGTTCGTCACAAACGCTGAATTTTCAGAAATATCATGATTATTGTTGTCATAGTTTGGTAGTTTATATCTATGACTGTCTATTCTTTTTTATAGTTTAATATCCTTACTCTTGTTCGCTCTTCCTTCAAATTTGTAATTTGACTTCCAGTTAAATTTCTTATATAGAACAGAGAATTTATTACCTCAATTGAAACAAATCGAGGTAACATACCATATTTTTAATTTTTAACCCATAAAAAATCCCTCCTTACTTATAAATAGTAAGGAGGGACATGATTTATTCTGGTTTAGCTAAACTTATAATTTGATCTCCTGGTTCTGCGTTTAAAGTATTTTCTGGTGTAAAGAAGTTAACCGAACCAGACTGTCTCACAATAGCTAGTAATACATCTTCTTCGCTTCGATCATTTAAGAAGTCATCGTAATTGTTTGACTCAGTAATCGCTGCTTTTTCGAAGATGAATCCATCGTTAATTTTTTCGTTAAGAGAAGTCCACGTTACTTTACCATCAAATAGAACAGTACCACTTATATGGCGACTTACTTCGCTTAATTGATCACCTTCGTTTGTTTGCAATGGTAATTGGAATAAGTGTTCTTTACCGTACTCAGGTTTGAATGTTGCACTTACAAGTGTGTTATAAGAGTCATACTCCGTAACACTCAACATATAGTCATACGGTGTCATATCTAATTGATACTCCATTTGTTCTGATAAGATTTCTTCGTGTTCATAAGGTACATCGGCTTTTGTTGCGTGTGTTAAACGACTTGAAGATGCATCTGTAATAATGACCGGCACCCCTAAGTCTTGTAAAGCCTTCGCAAAATTAGCTGAGAACTTGTTAGAACCAACAAACAAGACTCCATCTTTAGTATCCGTTGATAAGCCTAACTTGCGAGATAACCATCCGATTGAAAAGCCGTGCGCTAACACTGTACCAAATACTAAACCGAACGTAAGCGACGTTAGGATTTCAGCATCTTGGAATCCAGCATCAATTAAAACGTTAGCAAAATAAGCTGACACCGTTAAAGCAACAATACCTCTTGGCGCAATCCAACCAACGAGCAGTTTTTCACGGAATTCCAAATTCGTTCCAATCGTTGATAAGAAGATGGTTAATGGACGAATAACAAATAACATCATTAAAATAAATAACACAATATTTAGATCAAATATTGATAATAATGTTTCGCGATCTAATGATGCTGTTAACATAATGAAAATGACTGAAATGAGTAATATTGAAATATTCTCTTTGAAGTGCCGCATATCACTAATAGCTGAAATGTGCATATTCGCAATTGTCATACCCATAACGGTTACTGCTAGTAGACCCGTTTCGTGCATAATAAAGTCACTTAAGGCAAATGCCATAATAACCGTCACTAAAACGACTGGTGATTTTAAGAACTCGGGTACTAGTCCTCTTTCAAATGACCAGCCAATTCCATAACCGAAGGCTGCACCAATGATACCAGCTAAGACAGATGCTAATAAGAACATAATAACTGCATCAAATGTCACCGTTTCAATTGTTAAGAACTTAATAAACTCAAATGAGAAAACTGCTAATAATGCGCCGAATGGGTCTACGACGATTCCTTCCCATTTTAAGATGGCAGCTGCTCTAGGCTTTAACTTCGCCTGTCTTAAAAGGGGTAAAATTACAGTTGGCCCCGTTACAATGAAAATACCACCAATAACGAACGCAACAGCCCATGATAAACCAGCTACGTAATGCGCTGCTAATGAACCCAAAATCCATGCTAAAAAGGCACCAATAGTTACAATACGAAAGACAGGCTTTCGCATACCTTTAATCTCACGGAAATCTAAATTCAAACTACCTTCGAATAATATGATACCAACAGCAATCGAGATTAACGGACCATAAAGGTCGCCCAAGTCTGCTTCAGGATTGATAATACCGAATACAGGACCAGCTAGTAAACCAACAATCGCCATAACTACAATTGCTGGTAAACGAGTACGCCAAGCAATCCACTGTGACAGCACCCCTAAAGCACCGATGATCATCATAATCATTAATAAGTTTTCCAACACTGTTCCTCCTAACGCTTCTATATTAATTTACACATATTGAATAGGTTTATTAGATAATTCAATAAGGCAAATTGTATTTTTTACACAAGACACCATGCCATTATAATTTTGGAAAAATAGCCCGTCAATCAAAAAATTTTATTTGTTGATTTGGTGGTGTTTGGCGGGGGTTATAAGTGGTTTGGAGAGTTGGTTGTTGGGGATGTGATCTTTTAGAGGTTGTTGGGGTTTTGGCGCTGATGAGGTTTATTTGGCGTTCGCGGCTTTTATTTGGCGTTCGGCCAGACTATTTGGCGCTCATGAAGTTTATTTGGCGTTCGATCATATTTATTGGCGCTCGCATCTATTAGCACTCACCAATTTTATCAGCGTTCAAGATTTTTTATCGGCGCTCAACCTTTTTTATCAGCGCTCGGTCCCAGTTTATCAGCGTTCACAACTTTTTATCGGCGTTCGCACATTATTTATCAGCGCTCGC